>JBGOUW010000042.1:0-15798 GCA_041477755.1 Binatia bacterium | reverse complement strand
GCAGCTCCACCGCCTTGATCGGGGACAGCTCGATCTCCGCCATACGCGCCGCAGGGGCGGCAACGCGCCGAGCGCCGAAGCTCGGCAGGCGCAGCGCCATCAGCGGATCTCCGCGATAGTCAGGTGATCGACGCGATCGAGCACCTCCGCACGCCACTGGCCATCGCGCGCTGCGACGACGTGAATCGATCCGAGCCCGAGCGTCAGTTGGCCGCGATCTGGGGGGTCGCGTTTCAGCAACTCGTTGAGGATGGTACGAATCACGCCCTTGTGCAGGACCATCAGCAGGGCACCGCGCGGCGCGACGTCCAGCAGCGCATGCAGCGTCGCCGCGACGCGGCGACGAAAAGCCGCCGTCGAATCGCCGGCCGGATACTGGAAGTCGCGACGCGCCGCCAGCTGTACCCGCCACTCGGCGTGACGCGCCGGGTCACGCACCCGAATCTCATCGTCAGTGAGGCCTTCCCATTCACCGAAATCCACCTCGTTGAATCCCGGCAGTGCGATCACCGGTTCGCGACAAACCGAGACGATGCGTGCGCCCTCGCGCGCCCGCGACAGTTGGCTGGCATAGACCGCCGCGAACCGCTCGCCGGCCAGCGCCGCGGCGGCACAGCGCATCTGCGCGCGACCGAGGTCGCTCAGCGCCACGTCGGTCGCGCCGTAGTAGCGGATGCTGGATTGGCCGTCCGTCTCTCCATGACGGACGAGCACGAGGCGCATGGTCACACCGCGGGTTCGCCGACCGGCACCTTCGCATCCGCGGGTAGGTTGCGGACACGCTCGCCGGCAGAGGCGGTAACAAAGATCGCGATCGCAACGATGAGCGCCCCCACCACCCCGGCAAGGTACACAAACATCGCGCTGAGGTCGCTGCCCGGCTTCATCCATGGCACCAGCCACATCGCCAATGAACCCGCGCCGAATGTGAGCGCGCGCTGCAGACCAGAACCCATGACGTGCCAACGCGGCGGCGCAAAGCGGGCGAACAGCGTGGCTTCGATCGGCTGCATACCGAAGCTGATCAAGGCGAACGGCATCGCCATCAGTACCAAGGGAACGCCGGCGGTGCGACTCATCAACAACAACAGCGGCAAGCTGGACGCGTGCAGCGCGAGGTAAAGCATCCGCAACTCGTAGCGATCCGTCAGCCGGCTGCCGACGTAGTGGCCAACGACTCCGACTGCATAGACCAGGGCGGTCACGGCCCCGAAGTGCAATAGCGACACCCGCTCGGCAAAATAGGTCGGCGCGACCAGCGTGAAGCCGCGATAGCTGATGCCTGCGAGCATGGCGCAGCCACACAGAATGGCGAACAGCAGACCCCGGTTTGGCAGGCTGGACAGATCGAGGGTGCTGTCGGACGTAGCCGCCTGCGGCGTCCACGACTCATCGACATGCAGAAAACCCAGTGCAGCTGCCAATCCGCACACCACCAGCCCGGCAACTTGAAACGCGTGCCGGGTTCCGAATTGGTCCATCAACACGATGGTGAGGAGCGGTGTCAGAGCGATCGCGAGATTGCCGAAAATGCTCTGCACGGCCGACGCTCGTCGCTGCCGCGACCTGGTGTGCGCGACCAAGCACATCCCGGCGGGATAGCAGCAACTGGCCGATAGTCCGAGGCTTGCCAGGCACACGCTCAGGCCACGCCCCGGCGCCGCTTCGGCGGCGGCCAACGCCGACACCCCGATTCCCGCCAGTCCGATCAGCAACACGCGGCGCGCACCAAAGCGATCGGCGATCACCGCCGCCGGCAGCGCGCCAAGCCCGAGGAGCAAATACCCGAGAAAGCTCCAGCGCAACACCTCTGCCAGCGGCAAGTGCAGCTCCCGGGTCATCTGCACCGCCAGGATCGGAAACATCAGCTCGAAGAAGCGCGCGGTGAAGTGGCCGACCCCCGCTAGTAGTGTCGCGTTGCGCTGGTTGGCCTGTGAAGTGCGCGCCGCCATCGCGTCAACAGTATCGGACAGGTCCGACACGAACAAGTGTGATTTCCCCACGCCGCAAGACGTGGAACTTCAGTTGAACTCGCTCGCGACCCCAAACATTTCGCGTGCGGCAGCCGCAGCCGACGCCGCAAACTCAGACGGGACCAAGACGTACAAGCGCCACAATCCCGCGTAACGCGCCTCCAGCGCGGTGATCTCGGAACCGCCACCGTCTGTTTCTTGATTGAGCGGCGCCAACCCGCTCGGACGCCGCACCAGCACGGCCGCTTCCTTCATGACCGTGAGCGCCGGACAGTAGATGATCAGCTCGTGCGTTTGGCAGCCGACCGCGCGCGCCAGCGCCGCCTCGGCCGCCGCCCGAGTCGGCGGCGACTCGTGATACTGGGCGACCAACTGCGCGCGATCGCGCTCACCGACGGTGCGTGCCGAAATGGCATAGCCGCGTTTGTAGAGCGCGCGCCGGCGCAGGCGCTCGATCAGATTCCGAATACCCGCATCGGGCAGCTGCCCGAGCGCGTCGAGCAGCGTCCAGTCGTTGTAGGTGAGCAGCGACGCGTCGGTGATCCCGTGCGGCAGCGCTAGTTCGACCGCCTTCGACACCATCGCTCCGGCCGCCACCTTGCTGTGGTGATAGTAGACGCGCTCGGTCAGGAAGTAACGCAGGCGCAACAGCGCGACGGTCTCAGAGCGCGCGTCGGGTCGCTCCATACCGTGCTTGGTCATGTTGATCGCGAGCTGGCCCTCGTCGACCGTGAAGTAGCGGAACACGCGATCGTCGTAGTCCTGATTGAGTCCGGCGAAATAGGCGTCGCGGCGCAAGTAATCGAGCAAGTCGGCGTCGATCGTGCTCGCGACGATCTGTTGCGCCCAGCGCGGCACAGCCGGGGTCGACTGCGCGCCGAGCAGCGCCGCAATCGTGGCCTTGATGCCGACTTGGCTGAGCTGATCGCCGAGCGCGCCACCGAGCATGCTGGCCGAGCGCGTGCCCTTGTCGTGGCGCGGAAACAGGCGCCGTTCATCTTCCAGTGTGTGGCCGAACGGAACGTGCGTCACGTCGTGCAGCAGCGCCGCGCAACCGATCGCGGTCTCCAACTCCTCGCTGATCGTGGCGCCGTGATCGCGCAATGAACCGACGATCCGGTGCGCCATCGCGCACGCGCCGAGCGAATGATCGAATCGCGTGTGCACGCAGCCCGGATACACCAGACTCGCCGTCCCCAGCTGCTTGATCCCGCGCAGCCGCTGCACGTCCGGCAAGTCCAACACGCGTGCTTCGAGTGGCCGCAGGTTGATGTCGCCGTGGATGGGGTCGCGGATGACCATTGGCCGCATCTTAGCCGCGATCGTGTGGAAAGATGAATGCGTGGGGTGCTTGACAATTGGTTGGACCATTGGATAAGTGGATCACTCCCATGATGACAACGCGCAGCGAGGTCACCGCCTTTCGACCGCCGCAGCGGCGGCGAATTCATCAAGATGTCGCCGAGCAGTTGCGCGATGCGATCCTCGATGGCCGCTTGCGTACGGGGCAGAAGCTGCCGCCCGAGCGCGAGTTGGCGGAAGAGTTTCGTGTCAACCGCACTTCGGTGCGCGAAGCGATCAAGGTGCTCGAAGGCCTCGGCCTCGTCAGTGTACGGCAGGGCGACGGCGCCACGGTGCAGCCGTTGATCGAAGGCTCGCTCGATCTATTGGCGCCGATGATCTTCCACGGCGGACGCGTCAACCCCGATGTGGTCACCGAAATGGCCGAAGTGCTCATGCCGCTGCTGTTCGAGATGGCGCGTCTTGCCATCGAGCGCCGCCGATCGACGCAACTCAACGACCTCCGCCGACTGCGCGACTTGATCGCCGACGAGACGCGACCCCGCGAAGACCGTTTCGCCTCGGCGCGCGACGTGATCGTGTTGGTGTCGGACATGACCCGCAACCGGGTGTGGCAAATGCTGGGCCGCCGCCTGCGCGCACTACTCGCCTCCGAGCCGCTGCGCGAAGCCCGCCAGCGTCTGCGCCGCGATCCCGGTCGCATCGTTCCGATCATCGATGCCTGCCTCGCCGCCATCGATGGCGGGCGGCCACGCGAAGCCATCGATGCGTTACGTCGCATGATCAGTTTCGTAAACGACACCGAGCTGCGCAGCAATGGCCACATGCGCATCGCCGCACATGTGTAGCTGATCAACACCGAAAGAGGAGCAACCCATGAGTGACTTCGCCCTCCGCACGACCACGCAAGAGCCTGACCTCGATACCTCCATGAAGGTCATCTACCAGTGGAACTACGAGCCCGAGGTGGAAGAGCTGCGCCGGCTCTACGTCAAAGGCGCCGAGGCGCAATGGGTGGCCGAGCGCGATCTCGATTGGGAGCGTCCGATCGATCAGCAGAAGTTCGCGACGACACCGCTCGGTGCCGCGATCCCGGTCGAGCAGTGCTCGTATTGGAAATCACTGCCAGAAGAAAAGCAGTGGCAAGCCTCGCGCGCGGCCGCGGCCTTCCGGCTTAGCAACTTCCTGCACGGCGAACAGGGCGCGCTGATGGTGGCCGCGCAGCTGGTCAATTGCGTGCCGCACACCGACGCCAAGTTCTACGCCGCGACCCAAACGATGGACGAAGCGCGCCATGTCGAAGTGTTCGCCAAGTACATCAAGAAGCTCGACGAAGTGCGGCCGATCGCGCCGGCGCTGCGCACCATCCTCGACGCCACGCTGGCGACCGACAACTGGATGAAGAAGCTGGTCGGCATGCAAATCGTGGTCGAGGGCCTGGCGCTGTATAGCTTCCGCGAGATGCGCAACCTCACCGAAGAGCCGCTGCTCAAGGAATTGCTCACCTACGTGGCGCGGGATGAGTCGCGCCATCACGCCTACGGCGTGCAGTACATCGAGCGGTGCGCGCCGCTGCTGAGCGAATCCGAACGCGGTGAGTTGGAGGACTTTGCCCTCGAGTGCGCCCGCAGCCTGATCGACCAGCGCAATCAACAGACGTTCCAGACCGCGATCTTTGAGATCTGGATGGAGATCGGCATCGATCCGGTCGCGCTGATCACCTCGGTGCGCGAAGAACGCGAGCAGCTGACCCAGGGACTGGGAAGAGGCCGGCGACTCGGCCCAGTGCAGGGGTTCGTGATCCCGACGCTGCGCCGCTGCGGCCTCCTTAGCGAACGCGTCGCCGCGCGCTACCACGAATTCCTGCGCGAGAACCTGACCGGGAGCCTGGTCGGCGAGAACGTCGAAGAATTCCTCAAGCGCATCCCCGACCTCCCCGAAGACACCGCCGCGTGGGTTCTCGGCGAACTGCAATAGATCAGCGGATCTCCATCGGCGCCGCGCTCACAAAGCACTGACTGCGTCAAGGGCAGCAGGAAGGTCTCGCTTCGCGTCGAACCACCGGACCGTTGCATCGCCGCGAAACCAGGTGAGTTGGCGCTTGGCAAGCTGGCAGGTCGCGGTAGTCATCGCGGCGAGGGCGGCGTCGAGCGTCGATTCGCCGGCCACCACGGCGCCGAGCTCGCGATAGCCGATGGTTTGCAGAATCGGCAGATCGCGCGCGTAGCCGCGCGCCCACAGGTTGCGGATCTCGTCGAGCAATCCGCTTTCGGCCATCGCGCGGCAACGCGCCGCGAGGCGCGCGCGCAGGCAGGCGCGGTCAAGCGAGAGGCCGATCACGGTCATCGGCACCGTTTCCGCGCGAAACCCGTGCTCGGCGTGCCACGCGCTCAGCGGCCGGCCGGTGAGCTGTTGCACTTCGAGCGCGCGGATCAATCGCACGCGATCGTGCGGATGCAATCGCGCCGCGGTCAGCGCATCGATCTGAGACAACCGGCGATGCAAGTTACCCGGCTCCGCGTCTTCCTCCGCCTCGAGCTGCCTCCGCAAGGCCACATCACGCGACGGACCAGAGACCAGGCCGTAGCGCAACGTCTTCACGTACAGCCCAGTGCCGCCGACCACCAGCACGCGCCGCCCACGCCGCTGAATGTCGACGATCGCGGCGAGCGCCAACTCGCGATAGCGGGCGCAGTCGAACGACTCGTCAGGATCAACCACGTCGAAAACGTGATGCCGTACCCGCGCACGCTCCACGGCCGTTGGCTTGGCGCTGCCAATGTCGAGGTAGCGATAGACCTGGCGTGAGTCGGCGTTGACGATCTCGGCACCGAGTTGCGCCGCCAGTTCAAGCGCCAGCGCGGTCTTACCGACGCCGGTAGGGCCGACGATGGCGATGACGGGGGATAGGGTTCGGGTGTCGGGGGTTGGGGGTCGGGGTTCGGATTCGATCTGACCCCCAGCCCCCAACCCCCGACCACTGTTCAGTCGCTCACACACGCTTGAACAACCGCTCCAGCTCACCGCGCGTCAGCGTCACGTGCGTCGGGCGGCCGTGCGGGCAATTGCCGGAGTAGGGAATGGTGTCCATCGCCACCAGCAGCGCGCGGATCTGGTCGAAGCTGAGAGCTTGGCCGACGCGTACGACGCTGTGACAGGCGAGCCGTGCGAGCACCGCCTCGGCGGCGTCGGTCAGGCGGCGCGAACCGCCGATCTCCACGCACTCGTCGATCACGTCGCGGACCAACGACGCCGGGTTGGCATCGGCGAGTAGCGCGGGAACGGCGCGCACTGCGAAGCTACCGCCGCCGAACGGCTCGAGTTCGAAGCCCAGCGCGTGCAGCTCGTCGAGCCGATCGCTCAGCAGCCCGGCCTCCCGCGGGCCGAGATCGACGACCGCGGGCACGAGCAAACGTTGCTGCGGAATGCTGCCGGCGCCGTAGGCGCGCCGCAGGCGCTCGAACGCCACGCGCTCGTGCGCCGCGTGTTGATCAATCAGCACCAGCGTGTCTTCGTGCTGGCACACGAGATAGCCCTCGAAGACTTGGCCGAGGATGCGCATGCCGCGAAAGAAGCCGCTGTCGGTAGGCGCGGGCGGCGCCGAGTCCGGCGCAACCGGTGGGACCGGCGGCGACGAAGGCGGGCGCAAGCGAATGATATCGAGGGGTGGGGCGGTCGTCGTGCCCGCCGGCGCAGTCATCGCAGTCGCCATCGCGTGCAACGCGATGGGCAACTGACGCGCGGTCGAGGTTGCCGATGGAGTCGGCGGCGTCGACTCTGCCGGTGGCGGCCCCTGTTGCCGCAGCCGTTCCTGCACCGCGCGCGACAACAGCTCATGGACCGCGCCGCCGCGCCGGAAGCGCACTTCGTGCTTGGCCGGGTGGACATTCACATCCACTTCGTCGGGGGGCAATTCCAGATGCACGACCGCGGCGGGATAGCGCCCGTGCATCAGCAACGTGCTGTAGCCCGCCACCAACGCGTGACTCACCAGCTTGTCGCGCACGTAGCGTCGGTTGACGAAGGTGTAGATCTGCCGGGCGGTCGGGAAGCTCAGGTGCGAACTGGTGAGCCAGCCGTGGACACTCCCCACGACCGTGTGTGCGCTGAAGGCGAGCATCGCCCCAGCGCGCGGCCGACCGAAGACTTGCGCGATGCGCTCAGCGGGATCGCGGGTGGCCGGCAACTCGACGAGCACGCGCGTGCCGTGGCGCGCCGTGAAGCCGACCTCCGGGAACGCCAAGGCGATGCGCGTCACCAGCTCGGTGACGTGACCCACCTCCGTTGCCGGCGCCTTCAGAAACTTACGCCGCGCGGGCGTATTGCCGAACAGGTCCGCGACTTCGACGCGGGTGCCCGGCGCGGTGCCGGCTTCCCGGACAGCGAGGACGCTGCCGCCGCGAATCACCACGCAGGTGCCGGCAAGCTCGCGCGTCAGCCGTGTCGTCAAGGTCGTGTTCGACACGGCGGCGATGCTGGCCAGTGCTTCCCCGCGAAACCCGAGCGTACGGATCTGAAACAGATCGTCGGCCGTGCTGACTTTGCTGGTGGCGTGGCGCGAAAACGCCGTCACCGCGTCGGCCGGCGACATCCCCTCGCCATCGTCGACTACCGCGATCAGAGCGAGTCCGGCATCTTCGAGCGTCACGTCGATCTGGCGCGCACCGGCATCGATAGCGTTCTCGACCAGTTCCTTCACCACCGCTGCCGGCCGCTCGATCACTTCGCCGGCAGCGATCTTGTTCGCGACTTCGGGTGACAACACCCGAACCCGTCCAGCTTCTGTAGTGTCAGTGCGTGCGATTGCTTCCATCGCCTTACCCGTCCCCACCCCTTGAGCCCGCAGCCGCTACAAAACGTACTCCGGCCGCTTGCGCGCTTGCCAGGCTTCGACTTCCGCGCGCTGTGCTTCGAAACCCTTACGGCCGGCGAGGCCATACGTGAGCCGTTTGCCGCGCTCGACGCCGGGTTGATCGAGCGGGTTGATGCGGTGCAGTCCGCCCGTAAACACAGTGGCGACCTCGAACAGGTAGAAGAGTTGCCCGAGGGTGAACGCGTTGAGCTGCGGCAGCGTGAGCGTCATCACCGGGCGCTGCTGCTGCACCAGCGCCAGCTCGGTCGCGCGTTGCTCCATATTGAGTAGCGCACCCATGCCGTTGCCGCCGAGATAGCCAACGCCTTCGAGATCACTATACGCGGTCGGAATACTGATTTCGCGGCCATGATCGTCGACGCGTACCAGGATCACCACCTTGTCGTGCGGCCCTTCCATCAGGAGCTGCAGCAGCGAGTGTTGATCGGTGGCGCCGCGCGCCGCCACCGGCGTCTGGCCGCAGTGGATGGGCTGGCCATCAACGGTCTCCGCTTTCCCCAGACTCTCGCCCCACAGCTGCACGAACCAATCGGCGAAGCACGCCAGGCGATCGCTGTACGGCATCAGCACCACCACGTTGCGGCGCCGTTTCGTTTCCGCGAGGTAGAGCAACGCGCCCAGCAGGTGTGCCGGGTTCTGCCAAAGCTCGACCGACTGCGTGCGGGTGTCCATCCAGGCCGCGCCAGCGAGCAACTCGTCGATGCGCACGCCCGCCACCGCGGCGGGAAACAGACCGACCGGCGTGAGTACGGAGAAGCGTCCGCCGACGCCGGCGGGGACGATCAAATCGTGAAAGCCTTCATCGTTGACGATCTGGCGTAAATGGCCCGACTCGGCGTCGGTGGTGATGACGACGCGCTGCTTGTAGTCAATTGCGCCAAGCTCGCGCAGCAGGCGTTCGCGGATGACGAGAAACTGCGCCATGGTCTCCGCGGTCTCGCCGCCCTTGCTGACGACGTTGAAGACGGTGCGCCGCAGATCGAGCGAATCGATGAGGCCGCCGACGCTGACCGGATCGATGTTGTCGACCACGACGAGGCGCGGGCTGGGAGTGCCGAGCGCTTCAACGAGGGTACGCGTGCCGAGTGCGGAGCCCCCTATACCGAGCACCACCAGCGTGTCGAGGCCGTCGCGCACTTTCGCCGCGACCGTCTTGATGGCTTGAACCGATTCGCGTTGCAGGGGCAACCCGTAGAAGGGCAACTCACTCGCCGCGCGGCGCGCCTGCAGCACGCGTGCAACCTCGGCGGCGCGCGGCGCCAGCGCCTCGACCTCCTCCCGCATCACCCCGGCGGGTAGTGCGCCCGCCTCCGACTCGCGGTGGCCGATGGCCTCTGCCATCATGCCGTTCACGTCGAGCCGCACGCTCATCGCTTCGCGCGCCGCTCGGCGGCGATAGTCCGGCATACGAATTTCCTAACACAAGCGGATGGAAAGGGGAACGTGGCGGAAGCGACGCGGTCGTGGTGTGTCCCGATAGACTATCGGGAGGACGCCTGCATCGGCGCACTAAGCATGGGAGCTACACATTCTGGCTCTGAGCGATCCTCTTCACCAGCACCGTCGTCGAGTAGCCACGGGCGAACGGTAACGAACGCACCATGCCGCCGCGCGCGCGCACCACGTCGGCACCGATGATCCGGTCGGGTGTCCAGTCACCGCCCTTCACCAGCACGTCGGGTTGCACCATCTTGATCAACGCCAGCGGGGTGTTCTGCGTAAACACGGTCACTGCGTCGACCATCTCCAACGCCGCGAGCACTTCGGCGCGCGCCGCTTGCGGCACCAGCGGACGGCCGGGGGCTTTGTCGAGTCGGCGCACGGACGCGTCGCTGTTGAGGCCGACGACGAGCACGTCGCCGAGCCGCTTGGCTACCCGCAAATGACGGACGTGCCCCGGATGGATCAGATCGAAGCATCCATTAGTAAAGACGATGCGCCGTTCGGCGCGTCGCCACGCCATCACGCGGCGCTTGAGCGCGGGCCAGGTGAGAATCTTGCGCGCCTTGATGGTCGACACGCGACGGTGAACTGTCGACTGATTTCTCACAGGAACAGCGCCATGCCGAGTTGCATCGCCAGCCCGGCATCGCCGGCGATCTTCACTTGCCCCTGCATGAAGGCGAGCTGTGGGTTGATTTCGCCGCTCTGCATCTGGTGCATGACGGCGGCATCGAGGGTCACCGTCGTCTGCGGCTCGGCGAGAAACGGGCCGGTGCCAAAGCGGGTGACGAACGCCCATTCGCTGCCGTCGGGCAGGCCCTTGACTACGAAGCGGACGGATCCGTTGATCGTCTTGAGGCGATCGATGCGGGTCTTACCAAAGGCCCGCCCACTGTTGCTGCCGCCGAGAAAGCCGGGGGCCGCCCCGGCAGCAAAGCGCTGCCAATCCACCAGCGACTGGACCACGTGCATGACCGGCGGTTCGATTGGCACCGTATCCACCGCCATCGCACCGTCGGCGATGTTGAGGTACCACGTGCCGCCGCCGGGGCCGTCGATCTCCCACGCGATGCTGCCGCGCGCCGCGCGGAGGTCGGCGACCTCGCGCTGCAGCGCCTCGAGCCGGGCAGCCGCGTCGCCGACGATTTGGGCGAAGCGGGGCGCCAACTGGTTGCGCAGATACAATTCGATCGCGATCGATTCAGCGTCAGGCATAGCGTTGCGCCACCGGGACCGCTGTGCTAGCTGTCCTCGCCTCTCGGGTAAAGGAGTTTCCATGGCACGGACGTGTGAAGTGTGCGGTAAGCATCCCTCGACGGGAAATCGGGTCAGCCACGCGAACAACAAATCGAAGCGCCTGTGGCGTCCCAATTTGCAGCGCGTGCGCGCCAATCTGAAGGGCACGATTCGTCATATTCTCGCTTGCACCCGTTGCATCCGTTCGGGCAAGGTCCTCAAGGCCGCCTAGTTGCGCGCGGATTCACGACCCACCATCGCCACCGCTTCGATCTCGATCTTCGCTCCGCGCGGGAGCGCCGCAACTCCCACCGTCGCCCGCGCTGGAAACGGCGCCGCAAAGCGCGCCGCGTAACGCTCATTGACGCGCGTGAAGTCGGTGAGGTCTGTCAGATAGATCGTCGTCCGCACCACGTCGGCAAGGGACCCACCGGCCGCGCTGAGCACGGCGGCCAAGTTCGCCAACACGCGTTCGGTCTCGGCTTCGACCCCGCCGGTGATCAGCTGCCCGGTGGCCGGATCGAGTCCGATCTGCCCCGAGCAAAACAACCAGTCGCCCACGCGCACCGCTTGCGAGTACGGACCGATGGCTTGCGGGGCTTCCGCCGTTTGCACTGTTGTCTTCATCACTCCAGTCTCCAGCTTCTTCCTATCCTCGCGCCCGCGCCACGCGGGTTACGCCGCGTACTTTGCCGAGCGCGCGGATGACGCGGTTGAGTTGCGTGGCATCGCCGACCATCACCTCGAAGGTGTTGATGGCGTGTTTGTCGGGCACGCTCTTCACTTGCGCCCGGCTGATGTTGACACCCGCGCCGCTGATGGCCTTGCTCATCGCGGCGAGCAATCCCGGCTCGTCGACGCAGGTGACCTCGACCGTCACCGGGCGCAACGCCACCTGCGCGGCATCGTCCCACACCACTTCGACACGCCGCTGCGGATCGCTCTCGAGCACGCGCGGGCAATCGATCGAATGCACCGTGACCCCACGGCCACGGGTAATGAATCCGAGGATGCGTTCCCCTGGCAGCGGATCACAGCACTTTCCGAAACGCACCAGCATGTCTTCGACGCCGCTGACGCGCACACCACCGGGCGTCTGCCGCCGGACCATGCGGAAGAGCCGGCGCAGCGCACCTTCCTCCTGTGTTGGCTGGCCCTGGTCGAGCACCTCGGCCGGCAGCAGGTGTGCCAGCACCTGATGCGAGGTGAGCTTGCCGTAGCCCACTGCTGCCAGCAGCGTCTCTTCATCGCGCACTGACAACGCTTTCGTCGCCGCGGCGAGTTGACCTTCCTTGCGCAGCTTGCCCAGGTCGATGTGGTAGCGCCCCAAGTCGCGCTCGATGATCTCGCGGCCGATGGCAATGCTGCGCGAACGTTGCTGGTACTTGATCCAGCTGCGGATGCGTGCCTTGGCGCGGCTGGTCTTGACGAAGTTGAGCCAATCCTGGCTCGGCGTCTGCGTCGCGGTGCTGACGATCTCGACCGTGTCGCCATTGCGCAAGCGGTAGCGCAACGGCACCAGGCGACTGTTGACGCGTGCGCCGGCGCAATGATGGCCGACCTCCGAGTGAATGCGATAGGCGAAGTCGATCACTGAGGCACCCTCGGGGAAATTCAGGAGGTCGCCACGAGGCGTGAACACGAAGACCTCGTCGCTGAACAGATCGTCCTTCACCGAGCGCAGGAAATCTTGCGGATCGGGCAGGTTCTGCTGCCATTCGAGCAACTGGCGCAACCACGCAAAGCGCTGCGCTTCTTCAGAAGGGGTGCCGGGGCCTTTGTATTTCCAGTGGGCGGCGATCCCGGCCTCCGCGACCTTGTGCATCTCGTGGGTGCGGATCTGCACCTCCATGCGTTCGCCGTACGGGCCGATCACCGTGGTGTGGAGCGACTGGTAGCCGTTCGCTTTGGGCAGGCCGATGTAGTCCTTGAAACGGCCCGGCACCGGTTTCCAACTCGCGTGCGCCACGCCCAGTGCCTCGTAACACTCGCGCACGGTATCGACGATGATACGAAAAGCGACCAGGTCGTAGATCTGGTCGTAGAGCAGATTCTGGCTCTGCATCTTCTGGTAGATCGAATAGAAGTGCTTGGGGCGGCCGGAGATGTCGGCGGCGATGCCGGCGTCGTCGAGGCGCTTGCGCAACACGTCGATGACTTCCTTGATGTAACGCTCGCGCGCCGCCTTCTTCTTCGCGACGTTGCGCTTGAGCTGGTAGTACACCTCCGGGCGCAGATAGCGCAGCGCGTTGTCTTCCAGCTCGCTCTTGACCCAGTAGATCCCGAGCCGGTGCGCCAGCGGCGCATAGATGTCGAGTGTCTCCTGCGCGATGTCGTGCTGACGGTCGGGCGGCAGATGTTCGAGCGTGCGCAGGTTATGCGTGCGGTCGGCGAGCTTGATGAGGATGACGCGGATGTCGCGCGCCATCGCCAGAATCATCTTGCGGAAGTTCTCCGCCTGCTTCTCCTCGCGGCTGCTGAAGCTGATCTGGCTGATCTTGGTGACGCCGTCGACCAGTGCGGCGATCTCGGCCCCGAAGGTCTCGTCGATTTCCCCTAGAGTCGTGAGCGTGTCTTCCACCGTGTCGTGTAGCAGCGCGGTGGCGATGCTCGGCACGTCGAGGCGCAGGTCGGCGATGATGCTGGCGACCGCGACTGGATGACTCAGATAGGGTTCGCCGGACTCGCGCTTCTGTCCTTTATGCACACGCGCGGAGAAATCGTACGCGCGACGGATGAGATCGACGTCGGCCGCGCTGTTGAAGCTGCGGACCTTTTCGACCAGGTCGTTGAGCTTCATTTTGCGGCGCTCGCAGCGGGCACGATCTCCGCGCCGAAGCGTGTGCGCGCCGCGGCCAGGATCATCTCGGCGACGGCTTCGGGGCGCTCGTGATCGGTCTCGAGGATGAGATCGTAGATCGAGATGTCGCCGAGGTCGAAGCCGTAGATGGCTTTGTAGCGACCGGCATCGGACTGATTGCGGGTACGGTTGTCGTGCAAAATCTGGCGCCAGTCGCCGTGCTCGCGCTCGGCGACGCGGCGGGCGCGGATTTCATCGCCGGCGGTGAGCCAGATCTTGAGGGCGTCGCGCACACCTTCTTGCCGCGCGATGAAGGCGGCGAGCCGGCCTTCGAGCACGACGTTGCCCTGCCGCGCGTACTCCGCCATGCGCTCGTCGAGCGCGCGATCGATGGAGTGATCCTGCTCCGAGAGCCGGTTGAACTCGGCGAGCGAGAGGCCGCGACGGTCGGCTCCGGCGCGGTACAGGTCCCCCGCATAGATGTGCGGCAATCCCAGGCGCTCAGCCAGCAGCCGCGCCACCGTCGTCTTGCCACTCCCCGGCGTCCCGGAGATCGTAATCAACATGGTGGGCATTCTACCGAGCCAGCGGGTGAGCGCAACGGAAGAAGCAACGCCGCGGATCGATTCGAACTGAGCACGCGAGGGGCGCACCCCGGCGTTCCGGCTCGCTTGGCGCTCCCGCCGCGCTGTGACATGACAGGAGCGAAAGAGAGAACCCTCCATGAGCGCCGCAGCCGATACTCGTTACCGTATTTGTCCGTTGTGTGAGGCAACCTGTGGCCTCGCGATCACCGTCAACGGGCGGGAGGTGGTCGCAATTCGCGGCGATCGCGACGATGTTTTCAGCCACGGCTTCGTGTGCCCGAAGGGCGCCGCGCTGACCCAGCTGGATCGCGATCCCGATCGCGTGCGCGAACCATTGGTGCGGCGCGACGGCCGCCTTGTCGCGGTATCGTGGGACGAGGCGTTCACGGAAATCGAGCAGCGGCTGCTCCCTATCATTCAAACCCACGGCCCCGACGCAGTCGCCGTGTATCTGGGCAACCCGAACGTCCACAACCTCAGCCTGTCGATATACGGCCAGGCGCTCCTGCGCACGCTCCGGACGAAGAACCTCTACAGCGCCAGCACGGTCGATCAGATTCCCAAACAGTTGGCCAGCGGCCTGATGTTCGGCACGTTCCTCAGCGTCGCCGTGCCCGACATCGATCGCTGCGATTTCCTGCTCGTGCTCGGCGCCAATCCGTTCGATTCGAACGGAAGTCTGTGGACCGTACCCGATTTCGCGGGACGTTTGCGCGCACTGCAAGCACGCGGCGGACGCTGCGTGGTGGTCGATCCGCGCCGCACGCGCACCGCGGAGGCAGCGGATCAGCATCTCTTCATTCGTCCCGGCACCGACGCCCATCTGCTGATGGGCTTAGTCCACACCTTGTTCGCCGAGCAGCTGGTCGCGCTTGGCCGCCTCGCCGAGCACGTTGGCGGAATCGCCGAGGTCGAAGCCGCAGCGCGACCATTCACCCCGGATGTGGTCGAGCGCGTGTGTGGCATTGGCGCCGATGTCATCCGCCAACTCGCACGTGATCTCGCGGCGGCGCCGCGCGCGGCGGTGTATGGACGCATCGGCACCTGCACGCAGGAGTTCGGCACGCTCGCCAGCTGGCTGGTGGATATCTGCAACGTGCTGACCGGCAACCTCGATCGGGCTGGCGGCGCGATGTTTCCGCAGGCGCCGGGCTTCGCCGCCAACACGCACGGTGCGCCGGGTATCGGGCGCGGCGTGCGCATCGGCCGCCGCTACAGCCGCGTCCGCCATGCGCCCGAGGTGATGGGCGAGTTGCCGGTGGCATGTTTGGCGGAAGAGATCGAAACGCCGGGCGACGGCCAGGTTCGGGCGCTCATCACCATCGCCGGCAATCCCGCGCTGAGCACTCCCAACGGTGCCCGCCTCACCCGCGCCCTCGCGGCGCTGGAGTGCATGGTGAGTTTCGACATCTACGTCAACGAGACCAGTCGCCACGCGCACGTGCTTTTGCCGGGGCGCTCGCCGCTCGAAGAGAGTCACTACGACAGCGCGTTTACTCAGTTCGCGTACCGCAACGCCGTGCGCTACTCGCCACCGGTGTTCGCCGCGCCCGCCAATCAACCGTCGGAGTGGGAGACGCTGCT
>JBGOUW010000453.1:0-4212 GCA_041477755.1 Binatia bacterium | reverse complement strand
TCGTGATTCGTGCTCGTGAATCGTGAGTCGTCTCTGATCTCGGGGCTCTGGTCTCTCGTTCCGGGTTAGCCACTCTGCCTACTGCCGTCTGTCTACTGCCTACTGCTCTTCCCTACTGCGATGTGACGTAGGCGGCTTCGAGTCCTTCCAAATTCTTCAGGCGCTGCTCCATCTCCTGCGCGCGTTCGTGGTTGGAGAAGCGGCCGACGCGCACGCGGTACCACGTTTGTCCGCGCATCGGTGCTTGCAACGTATAGGCGTCGTAGCCCTTCGCGAGCAATCGACGCGCGAGCGCGGTGGCCTGATTCGGATCGGTCGTGGCGTATACCTGCACGGTCCATCCGGCATCGGCCCATTCCTGCGGTGATCGTTTCTCGGCCTTCGCCGGCGGCGCCGCGGTTGGCTTCGCGGGCGCGAGGGTCGGCTTGCCCGGTGCCGAAGTGGCGGCGGCCTTGCCCGGCGTCGCCGTCGGCGTGGCGCGCAGCTTCATAAACGGCGTCTCGCTCGGCACCGCGTTGACCGGCACAGCGGGAGCAACTGGCACCGCAGCTTTGGGCGCTTCGGGCGCGTTGACCTCACTCGGTGCTTCTACCGCGGTGCGATCCGCGGGCTTGCGCACGATGCGTTCTTCTTGCGCCAGCCGACGCTCAACCAGATCCTTCCCCACCCAGATGCCGAACACGAAGATCAACAACGACGCGACCAGGAACCCAAGGGTCAACGTGAGCACCTGCCCCAAACTCAGCCCAGCGGAACGTGTGCGACGTGCCATCATCCCCTCATCTACATACTCTCGGGCGCGTTCACCCCTAACAGGCCAAGACCGCTGTGCAACACCTTGCGCACCGCGTGCGCGAGGTAGAGGCGGGCGGCGGTGCGCGCGAGGTCATCGGTCAAGATGCGGTGCGAATTGTAGAAGCGATGAAATTCGCCCGCCAGCTCCATCATGTAGAACACGACGCGGTGCGGCTCGAGCCCGCGCGCGGCTTCTTCCACGGTATCGTCGTACCGCGCCAGCAACTTCACCACTGCGAGCTCTTCCGGCGCAGTCAACGTTTCCAAGTGCGACGCGGCCGCCGGCGCCAACTTCGCACCCGCCGCCGCCGCTTGCTTGAACAGGCTGTGAATCCGCGCATGCGCGTACTGAATGTAGAAGACCGGATTGTCCGACGACTGCTTCTTGGCGAGGTCGAGATCGAACTCGAGGTGACTGTCGGCGCGGCGCGTGAGGAAGAACATCCGCACCACATCGCTGCCGACCTCGTCGAGTAGTTCATCAACAGTGACGTACTCCGCCCGGCGCGTCGACATCTTCACCTGCGCGCCGCCGCGCGTGAGCGTGACGAACTGGTAAATGATCGAGTGGATCTTCTCCGCCGGCAGTCCCAGCGCTTTGATCGCCGCCTTCACCTCTTCGTGCTCCGCGATGTGATCGGCGCCGAGCACATCGATGATCAGATCGAAACCACGCCGCAGCTTGTCTTGATGGTACGCGATGTCGGGCAAGCGGTACGCCGGCTCCCCGGTCGACTTCACCAGCACGCGATCCTTGTCGAGCCCGAGCGGCTCACTGGCCAACCACACCGCGCCGTCGCGATCGAACGCGAGCTGACGCGCGCGCAGCGCCTCGATCACCGCGGCGATCTGGCCGCCTTTGTAGAGCGTGTCTTCATTGAAATAGACGTCGAAGTGAATGCCGACGCGGCCAAGCGTCTGCTCGATGTCGGCGAAGATGGCGCGCTCGGCCGCGTCTTTGAACTTGCCGGCCGCCGGTTCATCACGCAGCCGATCGCCGTGCTCGCTGATCAATGTGCCGGCGATCTCGCGGATGTACTGGCCTTGGTAGCCATCTTCGGGAAACGTGATCGTATCACCGAGCTGTTCGAGGTAGCGCGCTTTGACCGATTCGCCGAGGAGCTGCATCTGCCGCCCGGCGTTGTTGAAGTAGTACTCGCGCGTGACCTGATGACCGGTGGCTTCGAGCAGTCGTGCGATCGCGTCACCCAGCACCGCGTTGCGGCCGTGACCGACGGTGAGCGGTCCGGTCGGGTTGGCGCTGACGAACTCCACCTGGACTTTCTTGCCTTGCCCGATGTCGGTGAACGTGAGTGGACCGTCGTGCTCGCCGATTTCGGCGAGCGTGTCGGCCCAGAATTTCGGCGAGAAGCGGAAATTGAGATAGCCGGGCCCTTCGACGTCGACGCCGGCGAGCAAACCGTCGGGGTCGGCAATGAAGCCGTGAATCGTCTCGGCGATCTGGTGTGGGGCGCGGCGTTCGGCGCGCGCCAAGCCGAGGGCGATCGCCGACGCCAGGTCGCCGAACGCGGGGTTCTTAGGCACCTCAAAAAGCAAAGGGGGAAGGCTGTCTGACTTCAGCGCTCCCCCCTTGATGGCTTGCGATAGTGCGTGCTGAAGCAGTGCTTCAAGTCGTTTTTTCATCCTCCAAACGCCAGTATCGCCCTTCGGTCATGTTCGTAGTCGTCGTTGTGGTTACGCGCAAAGATGCCCGCAGAGATAGCCCGCACCTCCCAACGAGTCAAGGTGAAGGTTGCGACAGGCGTGGGAGCGATGACCGCCTCAGCGGTGGCCGAGAAACTCGTCAACAGTCACGCCGATGTCCTTCGCGATCTGACGCAGAAGGATCGGCGAGACGTCGCGGCCTTGGTGAAATGGGACCGTCGTCGCCCAACCGTCTGCATGGCGAAACTACGCATGCGCGCCGCGGCGGCGCACTTCTTCGAAGCCCAAGTTGCGGAGAATCGCCGCCACCTCGCGAGACTTCAGGACCGGGTGCTTGCCCACGGCTAGTCGATGACGATCTGTTGAGTGCCGACGAACGCCGCATCCATCTCCGGTTCGCCTTCCTCCAACAGCATCTCAATGACCTCGCGCAGATTGCGACCTAGTTCGTCCAACGTCACCCCCTGCGAGTGCGCGCCGGGAAAACCCGGGACGTATCCGACGTACAAGCCCGTGTCGGAACACTTCTCAACCACCGCCGTGTAGTTTTTCATCATTCTCACCTTCGAACATCACTGCGAGAACACGTTCGATCGTTCACGTTGCCCCAGAATAGCGATACTCACCGATCGGCTGCAAGAGGCACCGCGATCGCACAGGTGGAGCCGCGTGTGAAGGATTCCGCGGATGTGGAGTGGGGGGCAGTGGAGCGCCGCTCGCCTCACACTTGGCCCGCGGACCCGCGATTGTGCTAAGACGCCGCGTACATGCCCAGGCCACCAGCCACTGCTGCTGCAATCGATGTCGGCCCCGCGTATCTACGGTGTACCGACATTGCGATTCAACCAGGCCACGAAGCGAACTGCCCGGCGGTTCCCGGAGGATTTCCGCTTCCAACAGCACGATCTTCCGAACGGCGAGCTGAACGATGCCCGATCATAGCTACTTCGCGAACCTGATCTGGCAGATTGCTGATCTGCTGCGCGGTCCCTACCGGCCGCCGCAATACGAGCGCGTCATGCTGCCGATGACGGTGCTCCGCCGCTTCGACTGCGTGCTCGCGCCGACCAAGGCTAAGGTGCTCGCCGAGTTCGCGAAGCGCAAAGGTGGGAAGCTGGAAGGTGACGCTCTCGATAGGAAGCTCAACCAGGCGGCCGATCAACGCTTCCACAACCATTCGCCGCTGGACTTCGAGAGGCTCAAGGGCGACCCCGACAACATCGAGAAGCACCTCGTCAGCTACATCAAGGGCTTCTCGGCCAACGTGCGCACCATCTTCGATTTCTTCGAGTTTGAGAACGAGATCGAGAAAATGCGCGAGGCGAATATCCTCTACCTCGTCGTCTCCAAGTTCTGCGACGTGGACCTCCATCCGAACACGGTGCCGAACCAGCAGATGGGGCTGATCTTCGAGAACCTCATCCGCCGCTTCAACGAGCTGGCCAACGAAACTGCGGGCGATCACTTCACGCCGCGCGAGGTCATCCGGCTGATGGTGAACATCCTGTTCATCCACGACGACGAGCTGCTCGCGATCCCCGGCACCGTGCGCAAGCTGCTCGACCCGGCCTGCGGCACCGGCGGCATGCTGGCGGAGGCGCAGAACTACCTGCGCGAGCACCACGGCGCGGCGAAGCTCTACGTGTATGGGCAGGACTACAACCAGCGCGCCTTCGCCACTGCGGCTTCCGACATGCTAATGAAGGAAGTGAGCCAGAACGGCGGCAGCAACAACGTCCGCTATGGCGACAG
>JBGOUW010000284.1:0-6605 GCA_041477755.1 Binatia bacterium | reverse complement strand
GGCCGCATCGGTTGCTGGTTCTCGATGTCGGCAAAGCCGAAGCCCTCGCTGTAGACGAGCGTCTCCCCCGCAACCACACCGACCGCGATGCCGGGAAGATGAAACTGGGCAACGGCGGCGGCCACTGCTGCGCGAGTACGTTCGCAATCGCCGGATGTGAACGAAGTCACCGCTGACCTCGGGCGGACAGGAAGTTGTCGACGATCTCGTTGAAGCGCGCGGGGCGCTCGAAGTACACCGAGTGTCCCGCGCGAGGCACCGACTCGATGCGAGCACCTTTGAAGTGCCCCGCCGCCAGTTCGAGCGCGCGTGGCGGGATGACGATGTCCTCTTCGCCGATGACGAACAGGACTGGCTGGGTGAGCGATGCGACGGCGTCGGGTGTCACCGTGCCGGCGGCGCGGATGATCTCGCCCATCTCGGCTAGCCCGCGCGCCGGGTTGAGGTCGCTGATCTGCGTGTAGAGGAAGTGCAGTGCCGGCTGCTCCTGATACATGCGCCCGCCCGCCGCGGGATGCACGCCCTCGGGGAGCGTCACGGCGGTGGCTTCCTTGTTGCTCCAGGCCGCGCCGATCTCGGGAGTGAGAAGACCGCCCGGGGTGTCGCACAGCACCAGTCGGTCAACTCGCTCCGGATGGCGAATCGCGAATCCCAGACACGTCCAGCCACCCATCGACTGCGCGACGAGGTTGACGCGCGGCAGGCCGAGATGATCGAGCAGGGCGCGCAGATCATCGACGAAAGCCGCGCCGGTCCGGCTGCCGCTCGTATCGACAGACCGCCCGAATCCGCGATGGTCGAAGGTGACGCAGGTGAAGCGATCGCAGAAGTGCGGCACTTGCTGCCACCACGAGAGATGGTTGCCGCCCATCCCGTGCGCGAATACGATTGCCGGCGCCGCACCCGGCGGCGGGCCATGCACTTCGTAGTAGAGATCGATGTCACCGGTCGAGGCAAACGGCATCTACGCGCGTCCGTCGGTTACGTCCGGGTGCCCGGTTCGACCAGCGTGTCGATGCGCGCGCAGTGTTCGTCGGGGATGCGCACGTTGAGTGCTGCGAGTCCGTCGTCGAGATGGCGCATGAGCCGCGGGCCGATGATCGCCGACGTCACCGCCGGGTGGCGCAAGGTCCACGCCGTGGCGTACGCGGCAAGCGAGGCGCCAACCTGGCCGGCCATCGCGATCAACTCCTCGATCACCTCGAGGCGGCGCTGGCCGCGCGCGTTGGTGAGGTCGAAGTTGTCGCGCACGAACATCCCGAACTCGGTCTCATTCGTGGCCCGCGAATCCGGCGGTGGTGGCTGTCCCTTGCGGTAGCGGCCGGCAAGCCAGCCACCTTCGAGCGGGCTCCACACGATGGCGCCGAAGCCGAACTTTTCGCACACCGGGAAAATATCGCGCTCCACTTCGCGCGAGAAGATCGAGTACGGCGGCTGCGTCGAGATGAAGCGCTCGAAGCCATGCCGCTCACTCAGCCACAGCGATTCGACCATGCGCCAGGCGCTGAACTGGATGTCGGCCGGGTCCGCGGCGTGCCCGGTGGAGACGCCGATGTAGCGGAGCTTGCCTTGGCGGACCAGATCGGTGAGCGCGCTCAGCGTCTCCTCGATCGGCGTGTCGCGATCGTTGCGATGGAGTTGGTAGAGATCGATCCAGTCGGTGCCGAGCCGTCGCAGGCTCTCTTCGACTTGCAGCATGATGTGCCGGCGCGAGGTGCCGCGATCGAGGATACCGCCGACGCCGGGCATAAACACCTTGGTGGCGAGCACGACCGCATCGCGTCGTCCGCGCAGCGCCTTGCCGACGATCTCCTCCGACTCGCCCCAACAGTAGCGGTTCGCCGTGTCGATGAAATTGATGCCTTTATCGAGTGCGCGATGGACGATGCGCGCGCAGTCGTCGTGATCGGTGTTGCCCCAGCGCCCGAACATCATCGTGCCCAGGCAGAGCCGCGAGACCTTGAGGCCAGTGTGACCGAGTCGGTGATAGTCCATGGCGACGGCTTGTACTCCAGATGGAGAGTGGAACTCAACGCGATCGATGAACGTACCGACGGTGTTGTCTGCGCACGATTTCGTGTCCGGGTAGGGGCGACGCATGCGTCGCCCCTACGCCAGAGAAATTCTGGGGAGAGGGAACCTTTCTTGCTCCCTCTCCTTCCAGGAGAGGATGGGGTGAGGTGATGAATTTTCTGCGATCTGCCGAGGTGCGACACTACATTCGCTTGGCCACTGTCTCCAGGTGCTCGATCTGGCCGTCGGCGCGCTGATGGAGGACGTCGTTGTAGCTGCTCTCGCCGCGGTGATGCCGGGCGTCGGGCCGGGCGAAGGAGATGACGGCGCTGATGCGGTAGCCGTCGCGTTGCGCCGCCGGTGGCGGCGCCGAGTGAACGGTGTCGCTGAAGTGCAGCGATACATCGCCGGGCCGGGCGCGGAAGTGTGCGGCGTACGCCGTGATGTCTCGGCGCTGGTCGTGGGCGTTGCGCGGGTCGTGGGCGTTGAACGCCGCGTGGTGCGAACCCGGGAGCATCGCCAATTCGCCGGTCTGCGGCGTCGCGTCGGTGAGATACGCCGAGATCACCAGGGTCGGGCAGACGACTGCGTGACCTCCCATCCCACAGTCGCGGTGCCACGGCAGATCGCCCAGGCCCTCCGTCACGTTCGGGTTCTTGAAGATGACGGTGACGCCCTGTCCTTCGCCCTTGCGGTAGACGAATGACTCGTCGGCAAGGTCTTTGAGGCTCAGCAGGCGCGGGTCTGTCGGCAGGGTTGCCAAGTGAGGCTTGGCAACCCCACGAGTGACCCGACACAAGGCCTCGTCACCCGCGGACGTCTTTCCCCACCACGACAGCTTGTCACCCTGACGTGCCTCGCGTTGTAGCTGCCGCGCTTCATCGAGAAATGCCGACACGTCAGCGGCGCGGAACACGTCGCGCACGAACAGATAGCCCGCGGTGCGGAGGAAATGGGTCATCTCATCGCGGTCCGACGCGGGAGAGAACGTCGCCTCCGGATCGAGGACGTGTCCGCTACGATCTTGCAGCGCTTGCGCGGCCGGATCGTACGGTGGACGACCGTTGTAGAGGGCCCGCAAGGCTGACTCCCACGCCATTAGGTCGACCGCATTGCCCCGCACGCAACGCACCCGGCCCGCGTACAGCAGTCCGGCGGGGGCCTCTAACTCGTGAACCAATCCCTGCCACGAGTCGAGGTCCATCTCGATCACAGTGTCCGCACTGTCATCCCCGGGCGTGACGTCGATGCCGCTTTCTCGAGCCCGATAGGTGTACGCGGTTCCGTTCGGTAGTCGCAGTGCGATGCTGCCGAGACCGACGGCGGCGCGCGCTGCCAGGCGTGCGCGGCCCGCGGCCAGCAGCGCCGGGAGCTCTTCACCATGGAAGCGGTGGAAGTCGATCGAAGCGAAGCCTACAGGCAGTGCCATCGGCGATCCCTTTCGCGCGGCCTATAACACAGGCGGTGCGGACGACGAAGGGCGGGACTGTTCCACGCCTATTCTGATGTTCCGGCGAGCGTCCAGCGCTCGATCCACTCGACCACGCGCCGGTTGTAGTCGAGGCGATGGCTCGGGCGGCCGACGACGACGAAGCCGTGGCTGGCTCCGGGATAGCGAACGAACTGCGTCGGGACCTTGCTCGCCAGCCTCAGCGCGGCGAAAAATTCTTCGCTTTGACTGATGGGGCAGCGATCGTCGGCTTCGCCGTGCAGCAGCAATGTCGGCGTTGTTGCGCGCTCGGCATAGGTCAGCGGCGACAAGCGGCGATAGGTCTCGCGGTCGGTGAAGAAGTTCCCAAAATTCCATTCGTCCATGAACGAGCCGAGATCCTGGGTGCCGGATGCCGACTCGAGATTCGTCAGCGGTGCCCCGACGACCGCGGCTTTGAAGCGGTCGCTGTGCGTGATCATCCACGCGGTCATGTACCCGCCGTAGGAGTAGCCGCACACGGCTAGACGATCGGGGTCAACGAGCCCTTCGGCGATGAGCGCATCGATGGCGGCCATCTGCTCGGGGAGATCGTATTCGCCCCAGCGGGCGCGCAAGCTGTGATTGCACGCTCTGCTGTACGATCCGGAGCCGCTCGGGTTGAGCGCGAGCACAGCCCAGCCGCGTGCGGCCAGTGTCGGCCAGTACAGGCAGCGGGGAAACGAGGCGCCGATGAACCCTTGCGGACCGCCGTGAATGTCGACCAGCAACGGCGCCGGGCGGGTACCGGTGAGCGGGTGAGTCACGAAGCCGTCGATGCTGCCGCCGTGCGGGCCGGCGAAGCGTCGGCGCTCGACTTGCGGCAACGCGATTTCGCGGAGCAGCGCGTCGTTCACGTGCGTGAGTTGCCGCTCGCCGGAGCCGTCGAGCGCACAGACGAACACGTCGCCGACATTGGTAGGCGAGCTGGCGATGAACGCGATGCCGCCCGCGGCCGGACGGGTGCTCGGATTCAGCACGTAGCGCTCGCCATCGAGCACGGCGCGAACGGTGCCACGCGTGAGATCGCAACGCGCCAGGTGCACGTTGCCGGCGTCGGCAACCGAGAAGAACAGCGCCGTGCCGTCGGCCGACCACACTGGTGGTGGACTGATTAAGCCGCCCAGGGCAGGGACCTCGCGGTCAAACTCCGCCGTGTGTGGCCGCGCCTTGCCACCGTCTGCCGACACCGTCCACACCCAATTGAAGAAATCCGCGGCGCCCTCAGAGCCGTAGAACGCGATCGTCTTGCCGTCGGGCGACCATGACGGCAACGACACCGTCGGCGGCTGCTCAGTGATCCGGCGTGTGCTGCCGCCGTCGATGCCGATCGTCCACAGGTCGAACGCGTGCGAGTCCATCAGACCCGTGCGCGATGCGGCGAAGGCGATTCGCTTGCCATCCGGCGACCACGCCGGTTGCCAATGTGTCCGGTTGTCGCTCGTCAGTTGTCGCGGCTCACCGCCGTTAGGTTCGACGACGAAGAGTTGTAAACGCGCGTGCAGTAGGAAGCCGGTGCCGTCGAACTTGTAGAGCGCGCCATCGACGACCTTGGGGCGATTGCGCCAGCGCTCGAACCCGTCGCGATCTTTCGGCGGCGGTTCGAGTACGACCGGCGCGGCGAAGAGGATCTGCAGGCCATCCGGCGACCACTGCGGCTCGCCGGCGCCCGCCGGGAGCGCAGTCAGCTTGCGCGGCTCACCGCCGCTGCTCGGCATCAGGTAGATTTGCGGCCGGCCTCCGTCGCGGTCGGAGAGGAACGCGAGCGTCTGGCCATCCGGCGACCAGCGCGGTGCGCGATCCATCTTGGGCCCGCGCGTGAACTGTGCCGGCGTTTGGCCGCCATCGGCGGCCACCAGCCAAATTGACAAACGATACTCGTCCTTGTTTCCGTCGATCTCCTTGCGAACGTACGAAACCAGCTTTCCATCGGGTGACAGCTGCACATCCTCGATGGTCTGCAGACGCAAGAGATCGTCGGCTTCGAAGCCGCGGCGCGATGCGGTCGTCATGCTGCAACTCCTGCGGCGATTTCGCTCAGCGCCTTCAGTACCCCGGTGGAATCTCGAAGCCGCCGATGATGTCGGCGAGGCGGCGCGCAAGGTCGATTGTCGTGCGGTCTTCGAGATAGGCTCCGGCGATCTGAATCCCAACCGGCAAGCCGCTGGTCGTGCGGCCCACCGGCGCCATGGTCGCGGGCAAGTAGGCCATGCCGATCACGCCCGCCCATGCGATCTGATCGAGGTACGGACGCGTCGCACCGTTGACCTGGATTGTGCGCGCAGGCAGCGGCTCGCTGTGGTCGTGGGGAATCGCCGCGGTGGGCGTGATCGGACAGAGCAGGACGTCATACTCTTGGAAGAGTTCCGCCCAGCGCAGGCGCAGACGCTGGCGCATCTCATTGACGACCAACCAATCGCGGTGCCGTTGCGTGGTGCCGCGCGCGTAGCGCGCCAACGGGCTCTCGTCGCCGGGCGCAAGCTGATTCGCCGTTTCCGCAAACTGCTGGAATTGATCGGGGGGCACGCCGGCCGATGTCGCGGCGTACAGCAAGCTCAGATAGGTGCGATGCGCATCGGCGAAGTCGAACCCTGGCCGGGCCCGCTCGTTCACCGTCGCGCCCGCTTTGCGCAGCGCATCGACGGTTGCCTGGTAGCGCTGCATCACTGCGCGATCGATGGGGCAGCCCGGATCGTCGAGCCACGCGGCGACCTTGTAGTCGCGTAGCGCCGCACGACGCGGCGGCGGTAATTCGAGCCGCCAGGCGACGGCGCGATCGGCATCGGGTCCGGCCACGATGTCGAGGGCCAGCGCGAGATCGTCGGCGCTGCGCGCGAGCGGCCCAATCACGCCAATGTCGGCTTCCGACAACGTGCCCGGCGGTCCGGGGATGTGCCCGCGCAGCGGTACGACGCCGTGCGTCGGCTTGTGGCCGTAGACGCCGCAGTAGTGCGCCGGGTTGCGAATCGAGCCGCCGATGTCGCTGCCCAACTCGAGGCCCGTCATTCCCGTGGCCAACGCCGCGGCCGCGCCACCCGACGAACCGCCGGGCGCACGTGTGGTGTCCCACGGATTGTTGGTGGTGCCGAAGATCGGGTTGTACGATTGCACGTCCATCGCGAAG
>JBGOUW010000428.1:0-4434 GCA_041477755.1 Binatia bacterium | reverse complement strand
GTTGGCGAGACCAACGAAGATGTAGTCGATGCGCCGATTAGGCTCGAACATGATGGCGGCGAAGCGATTGCGATTGTCCCAGGTGAAGCCGTGGCCATCACCGGCCACGCGCCACACGTCCTGAAAATAGGTGCTGCGGCCTTCGAGGGCCGCCAGCCCGGCGAGGAAGCGGATCTCGTTCGAGTCCGGGTCAGCGTTCATGTCGCCAACGAGGATCGGCTGAAACCCGGCGCCCTTGGCAAGGCGGTTGGTGAACTCGGCGAGGGCGATGACTTGGCGTTCCCGAATGTTGCCATGATGGAACTTCCAATTGAGATGGGTGGTGACAAATGGGATGGAGCCGAACGGGGCATCAACCAACGCCCCGAGCGCGCACCGGTACTCGTGGGTTTCGGATCCGGGCAGCGCTTGCACCTCGTCGTGCCGCAGCGGCCAGCGGCTGGCGATGAGGTTACCGAACGCGTGCGCACCCGGATCCGTCGGCCGGGCAATGCCTGCGTCCGTCCAATAGAACGCCGGGCCGAAGACCCGCTGGTAGCCGAGCCCGTCGAGAATGAGTGCGCCCTCATCCAAGCCGTCGGCGCGCACGATGATCTCCTGCAATCCGATGAGGTCGGGCTGCAACGACTCGATGCCGGCGCGGATCAGGGCGATGCGCTCGGCGATCGGTTCGGAGAGATTCCAACAGTTGAGTGTCAGCACGCGCACGGTCGAGCGATCCATCGGGTTCTCCTTGCGGTTCTCCTTCGCCTCCATTTGGCGACCCCTGATGTGCCCGGCGAGCGGCTTGGCGTCAAATCACGTAGCCATGGCCTCCGAGGTGGTGGTGATGGTAAGGTACGCGGCGTGGATCTGGTGCTGCATCGAGCGGGTACTGCGGCCCGGCAGCCCCCGCAGCTGCGCGGTCGTCTGAGCACGGTGGGGCACGGGACCGTTTTTCGTGCGTTCGCGCGCGCCGCCAAGCGCAGCGGTATCCACTTCATGCTGATCGGGGGTACGTTTCGCGATGTAGCCGTGCGCGCCGGCAGCACGCGCGACATCGATATCGTGCTGGTGGACCAGGACGGCTTGGATCGCGCGTGGATGAGTGAGGTGGGCTTCCTGCCCGTACAGGGAATTCCCCATACCTGGCGCTATTTCGTCCGCGGGCGCCCGATCGATATCGAGGTCACCGCGGTGGCCTCCTCGCGCGACCCTCGCGACCCATTCTCGGTGGCGTATCAACAGGCCGATAGCATGATCATCGAAGGCCGGCGCGTAGAAGTGCCGCGCATCGAGGACTATGTCATCCTCAAGCTGTGCGCCGCCGCCGCTGACCGCCGGCGCCGCGCCCGCGATCTTGCCGACGTGCAAGACGCGCTCGAAGCGTATCCCCATCTCGTCAAACGTAGCCTGTCGCTGGCGGCGATCGAGGCGCGTTTGCGCGAAATCTACGCCATGCCGCCGAAGCGACTCAAGGAACTGATCGCGCTGCTCAAGCGCGTGCCGCGCCCGCGCGGGTGAGGCGTCTCACCAGTTGCCGCCGGCGCCGCCGCCGCCGAAGCTGCCGCCGCCGAATCCACCGAAACCACCGCCACTACCGCCGAAGCCACCACCGCCGAAACTGCCGCCGTAGAAGCCGCCGCGACGAAATCCGCCCATGAACAGCAGCGGCCATAGTCCGGTGCGGGAAAGGAAGATCACCATCGCGATCACGAACAACAGAACGATCGGGGCGGGCAGTCCGTTGCCGCGTCGCTGCGGCATGAATTGCGGCGGCGCCACGTCCGTGAGCGTGACGTGGTACTCGGCGGCGATGATCGCGGCCAGCGCCTCAGTGCCGGCGCGAATGCCACCGGTGTAGTCGCCCTGCTTGAAGCGCGGCACTACCAAGCGATCGCGAATCTCGCCGACCCGCCCGTCCGGCAGCGCGCCCTCGATCCCATAGCCCACCGCGATGAAGAGGCTGCGATCCTTGATGGCGCTGAGGAAGACGACCCCATTGTCCTTGCCCTTGGCGCCGGGTTTCCAGGCCTCCGCGATTTTCATCGCGTAGTCGAAAGCCGACAACGGCTGGGTGGAGTCGACGGTTACCACGGCGATCTCGGCGCCGGTCTTCGATTGCAGTTCGCGAATCAGCCCGTCGAGTCGCTGAGCGGTCGCCGCATCGAGCACGTGGGCGTAGTCATTGACGAAGCCGTGCGCCGTCGGGATTCGCGGCTCTTGCGCGCGCACGACGCTGGCAACGACGACGCCGATCAGCAGCGCGAGCAGACCGAAGGCCGGTCGCAACCGCCCGGTCCCGGAATCTGTGCGACTAGTCAGAAGGGTCACCCTGGGTTTCCGAGGGCTCGCTCACGCGTCGGTCGAGCCGCCGTCGGCCGGGAGCTGATCGATGTAGGCGATCAACTGTTGCACTTCGGCGAGGTAGCTGCGGAAGGTTGTGTCGCCGTCGTCACGCCACTTCTCTTGGCCGAGCTTGATGCGCAACAGCCGCGCCATGGTCGGGAACGTACAGTGGAAGTGTTGCGTGAATCGCGCCAGCACACTGGCGTATACGCCCGGTTCGTGGATGCTGAGGAGTCGGTTGACGTTGCGCATGACGATGAGAAAGGTCTTGAGCGACTCGATCATCAGCCGCTGCAGCGCGCGGCGGTCGCCGCCGATTTCCAGGTACAGGCCCGCGAGGCGCAGCAGCTTGCCGCGCGCCTCGTGCTCACACTGATAGCGCAAGTTGTCGCGGCGGATCGCCAACGTTGCAAACACATCCGCCCCGTGGAGCGAGCGATGATGATCGCGGATGTCTTCCAACTCCATCGGGAACACATCCGCCGCCTCGTGCAGGAACCGTTGATCGAGCAGCAGCGGCGTCGCGAGACCCTGCTTGCGCCAACCGCCGAGCTCAGCTTGGAGCGCCTGCAGATCGGCAAAGCCGACCGTGTCGAGCACGACCGCCAGGTTGAGGTCCGACTGGCCGGCGACGAAATCGGGGCCGACCGCGCTGCCGTAGAGCGCGACGGTGACGAGTCGTGCACTGAACAGCGCGCGCAGCCGTTCGGTTACAGTGGCAAGGACTTGCTCAGTTTTCGCGTCGAGCATGTTGCAACGCTATCGGAGCGTCTGCGGCGCCGCAACGCCAGCATGAGTGGGCGATCTCAGTCCACGCGGTTCGAAGTCATCGTTGCTGCCTGCGGCGCTTGCGGATGCGCATCGAGGTTGGCCGCCGCGCCGTCGGGCCGGGAACCTGGCGTGCGTGGCAACCAGACGCGAAATGTGGAGCCGCGACCCAACTCGCTTTGAACGCTGATCGAGCCGCCGAGCAGGCCGACCAAACGATCGACGATATAGAGACCGAGGCCGACGCCACCGCGACTCTTTGCGGAATCATTGGCCTGCCGGAAGGGTTCGAAGATGATCGGCAATGCCTCCGCTGGTATGCCGATCCCCGAGTCAATGACGGTGATGGCAACGCCGCGATCGACCGCCACGCTCTCGATCGTCACGCCGCCCTGCTCGGTGAACTTGACTGCATTGCCGATCAGGTTCTTCAAGATCACTTTCAACTTCAGCGGGTCCGTCTTCAACGGTGGCAAATCGTCCTGGACCGTCCAGGTGAAACGCAGATTGGACGGCTGCGGCAATCCCTCTATTTCCACAGCGATCTCGGCAAATAGATCGGCTAGGCGGACCTCTTGCGTATCGAGTACGTGCCGCCCTGCCTCGAGGCGGCTGAGGTCGAGCGTGGTGTTGATGAGGTCAAGCAGCTGTTGCGAACTGGCCCGCAGTCGTCGCAGGACATCAGTTTGCTCTTGCGGTAGCGCGCCAAAGTCGCCGTCGAGCAACAAATCATTGTACCCGACGATGATGTTGAGCGGTGTGCGGAGCTCGTGCGACATGGTGGCGACGAACTCCGACTTGAGTTGATTGGCGCGATCGAGCTCCTCGACCAGCCGGGCATTCTCCAATGCGAGCGAGGCGAGCTGTCCGATGCCGCGCGCGATGCGTTCCTGATGCGGCGAAAAGAGCTCCGCTCGTGCGTGGTAGCCGGCGGTGTGAAAGCCGAAGATCTCTCCGCGACGGCGCAGCGCCACCATCAGCGCCACGGTGGCGCCCGACACGCTTTCACCGGCGCGGGCGTCGGGCGCGCGGAGCGCGGAGAGCTGCGCGTTGACGATGCCGTCGTGTTCCAAACGCTCCAACAGCGGCGCGATCGCGCTGCGGGTGAGTCGCAGCACGCGAATGGATTCCCACTGCTCGGGCGGGTCCCCATGCCCCGACACGGGCACGAAGCTCGACTCTTGGGGTTGCCACAGCCACGTGTGGCTAAAATCGCATGCAAGCACTTCGGTCGTCAGTTGACACAGCCGATCGAGGATCACGGGCGTGTCCAATGACGAGATCAGTTCCTGGCCGACGCGCGCCAGCGCGCCCGACACCAGAGCCTCGCTTTGCTGG
>JBGOUW010000292.1:0-6482 GCA_041477755.1 Binatia bacterium | reverse complement strand
ATGATGCGACCGGGAAGATTGCCGGTTTCCTTGCCCGCGGTCACGATCTCTACACCGTTCACGAGCACGTGCTCGATGCCACGGGCACCGCAGAAGAGGCGGTCCGAACCGCCGGGCAGATCAGCGCGCATACGAATCGGCTCGGAGGCGATTGTTTTCGGATCGAACAGCACGAGGTCGGCGTGCCAGCCGAGGGCGACACGCCCGCGCTCTTTCAGACCAAAGAAGCGTGCCGGAACATCAGTCATCATGTGCACCGCCTCTTCCAGCGGAAGGAGTTGGCGCTCGCGGACGACGTCGCTGAGGAAGATCGTCGGGTAGCGGGCGCCGCACATGCGATCCAGATGCGCGCCGGCATCGGAGCCGCCGATCATGGCCCGTTCGTCGCGCCATACTTGCACGCGCAGCTTCCAGCTTTCCGCATCGTCGTCGGCCGGATGCGGCCACAAGCCGGTCCGCAGCTCATCGGCGACGACGATATCGAAGAGGGTCTCGAATGGATCGGTACAGCGTTGCTTCGCAATCTCGTCGACCGTGCGTCCAGTGAGTCCCTGGTTCTGCGGCGCGAACGTCTCGCCGATCTCGTAGGCACCCCAACGCTGGAGGCTGACGAGCGCACCGGTGACGGCCTCGGCGCTGGTGCGCATCCGGCGGCGCGTCGCTGGATCGGCGAGCGCTCGCGCCCGTTCCGGGAGCGGCAGATCCAGAATCGGCGCCCATCCGGGGAGTAGGTTGAGCGCGCAATAGTCGAGGAAGCTCATTTTCACGCCGCCGAGCATCGGCATCGTCAGCGCGACGATGCGCGCGCCCGCACGCTTGGCGCGCGTGCCGGCGGCGAGCTGATGCTCGTGCCGGCCGCGATTGGCGGCCGAGACTTGCATGACGTTCCAGTTCACCGGACGGTTGGCGGCGCGCGACATCGCGATCATCAAATTCATCTCGGCATCGCCGAACTGCGTCATGCAGCCATCGACGATCAGCTCGAGCGTCGTGCCGGGATGTTCGCCGACGGCTTTAGAAAAGGCGAGCATCTCTTCGGGGCCGCCAAAGCGCGAGGGGACGGGATTGCCGTCGCCATCCGAATGCGTAAACGCCTGCGACGACGAGAATCCAAATCCGCCGCCGGTGAGCGACTCGTGCAGTAGCTGCACCATCTTCGCGATTTGGTCTGTCGTTGCGGGTGTGCCGACCGCTCCGTCCCCCATCACCGAGCGGCGCAGGGCGCAATGACCGACCAGGAAGGCGGCGTTCAAGCCGGTGCGGCCTTCGAGGCGGTCCAAGTATTGGCCGAAGCTCGACCAATTCCACTCGATGCCATTTTCGAGCGCGGCGAGCGGCATGCCTTCGACCTTCACCATCATGCGGCGGATGTAGTCGGCATCTTTGGCCCCGATCGGTGCGAGGCTGAAGCCGCAGTTGCCGCCGATGACCGTGGTGACCCCATGCAGGTTTGATGGAGTCAGGAACGGATCCCAGAAGATCTGTGCGTCGTAGTGCGTGTGCGGATCGATGAAGCCGGGCGCCAGCGCGAGGCCGGTGGCATCGAGGGTGCGTTTCGCGGACTCGTCGGTCGCGCCGATCGAGACGATGCGTCCATCGCGCAGTCCGACATTCGCACGAAAGCCCGGCTTACCCGTGCCGTCGATCACCGTTGCGCCCTGAATGAGAAGGTCCAGCATGATCACACTCCCGGCGTCGCAGAATCTGCCTCATTCAATGCCAGATATGTGAACGCTTGTTAACCTCAGCGAGACAGAAAAATTCGACCACCGAGGCACGGCGGCGTCAGGGAGGGCTCCGACTCGAGCCTACGAGGGCACGCGGTAGTGTGCGGCAGCGGATCGTTACTTCAGCAAGAACACGACGACCGAGGCGAGGACGCCGACCAGGGCCGCGCCGGCTGCGAAGATTGCCATGCGGGTGGCCTGCTGGCTCTCGAAGGCGGCGAGGGCGCCTTCGAGCTGGCGCACGGCGAGCTTGGCGGCTTGCTTGCCGATGTCTTGCGCCGATTGCCCGGTCGCCTTTTGTACGGCGTGCGCAGTGGCCTCGACAGCGGCTTGCGCCGCCGCGGCGCGTGCGGCTTGCTTGATCTCCTCTTCGGCCTCGGGTGCGAGCCGTGTCGGTTTGGTGAGCAGCGCGCGAAACTCGGCGAGTCGCTCGTCCATCTGTTCTTTGAGTTGGGCGGACAGTTGGCTTGCGAGCGGATCGATACGCGCGTTGAGCACTTCGGTGGCGGCCTGCTGCGCCGCATCTTTAGCCGTGCGGCCGGCGAGTTCGTGCACCGATTGCTGCGCCACGCGCAATGCCGTCTGGGTGGCGGTGTCGACCGCCTCCTGCTTGGCGGCAGAGCGCGCCATGCTGCGAATGTCGTCCAAGATGGCGGGCGAAACGGTCGCGGGTTCGGCGAGGCGAGCGTTGACGTCGGCGAGTTGGTCGCGCACATGGTCGCGCAATTGATCGGCGAGCGCGTTGGCGCGGCTGGTGTACACCTCGGCAGCGACCTGTTTCGCGGTGTCGCTCGCAGTGTGCTTGGCGACGTCGCGCGCCGCCTGTTGCGCGACGCGTTGCGCGGTTTGCGTCGCGGCCTCGGTCGCGTCGCGGGTGGCGACGGAGCGGGCCACCTTGGTGACTTCTTCGAGCAGCGCGGGCGTCAACGAGCTGGGCGCGGCGCCGCTCTCGCGCAACTCCTCGATCTGGTCCTGCAGCTTCTCCTGCACCCGGATCATCAGCTCGGTCTCTTGGACTTGGTTGAGTTCGACTGCGGCTTGGCGCGCCACGTCTTCGCAACGCGCGATCAAGTCCTGCCGCAGCTCAGAGAGCTGCTCTTGCAGCACGCGAGTAACGAGGGTCTGGACGACCGCCTCGGCCGTCCGTCGCGCGAGTTCCTCGATAGCCTCGGAAGTCAGCGCGGTCGGCGTTGAGGCGTGCGGCGGAGTAAGCGGGATCACGGTCGGTGCCTTGGGGGCGTTCTTCGCACCGCCGTTGCCGACCTGCTGGAGGATGCGCTTGAGCAGATCCGCTTTGGGGGGCTTGGGCAGAATCGCGACGGCGCCATGAGCCCGAGCCTTCTGCACGTAGGCGTCGCCCTCGGTCGAGGTATACATAACGATCGGAATCGCGGCGGTGACGGGATTGGTGCTGATCGCCTTCGCCGCCTCGAGGCCATTCATACCGGGCATGATGTGGTCCATGAAAACGATGTCCGGCTGCTGCCCACCCAAATAGGCGAGGGCGGCTTCTGCGGACTCCGCTACATCGACCATCATGCTGTGTTGCTCGAGCATGCGGCGGAGCATGAGCCCGGCGGACTTGGAGTCATCGACTACTAGCGCGTGCTTGATGGTCATGTCGGTCCCTTGCCGGCGAATGAGGGGATTGGCCTCGTACGTAGTCATAGGGTTTTTCCCTGTTGGAAACCCCTGCTCAGCACACGCCATGCCGAACGCCTGGACACGTACAAACGTAGCCAGGCGACTCTCAATGTAGAAGGGCAGCGGCCAATTCCCGCCACTGGCGCGCGGGAATGGCGCGCGGATCGGCATCGAGCACTTGCAGGCACACATGGTCCGCGCCGGAATCGTGATGGGCGCGCACCCGTTTGGCCACGGCCTCAACCGTACCCCAGACGACGATGGCGTCGACCAGGCGATCGCTGCCACCGTTGGCGATGTCGTCGTCGGTGAAGCCCAGCCGCTTCAGGTTGTTTACGTAGTTCGGCAGGCCGAGATAAGTGGCCATGTGCGTGCGGGCGATGTCGCGGGCCTTGATCGGATCGGTTTCCAACACGACGGCTTGCTCGGGAGCGAGCAGCGGACCCTTGCCCATGGTTTCGCGCGCGCGTGCGGTGTGCTCGGGTGGTACGAAGTACGGGTGCGAGCCGTTGGCGCGTTCGGCGGCAAGCTTGAGCATTTTGGGTGCGAGCGCGGCCAGCACGCGCATCGGTGGGGTGGACGGCGGCACCGCCATGAACGGCGCGCTGTCCATCGCGTCGAGATAACTGCTCATCGCGCTCAGCGGCTTCTCGTAGTTGTGGCCGCGCATGCCGACCAGCGGTCCGTGGCTGACGCCGATGCCGAGCAGAAAGCGATCGGGGTAGGCTTCGGTGAGCGTTTTCTGCGCGCCGGCCATCGCCATCGGATCGCGTGCCCAGATGTTGGCGATGCCAGTAGCGATCACGATGCGCTGAGTGCCCGCGAGCAGGAGCGCCGAACTGGTGAAGGCCTCACGTCCGAGCGCTTCGGGAATCCAGATCGCGCCGTAGCCGAGCGCTTCGATTTCCGCCGCCGCCTCTTGCGCCTTCGCGGTCGGCTGCAGGTCGAGGAAGGTCCAGATGCCGACGCGTCCGATGTCCATGCGTTCCTCCGTTGCCGGTGGCGCTACTCGCCGATGATCTTGACGAGCACACGCTTGGTGCGATTGCCGTCAAACTCGCCGTAGAAGATCTGCTCCCAGCGGCCGAAGTCGAGCTTGCCCTTGGTGATGGCGACCACGACCTCGCGCCCCATGACCTGGCGCTTGTGGTGCGCGTCGCCGTTGTCCTCGCCAGTGCGGTTGTGGTGATAGCGCTCGGCACTGGGATCGAACGGCGCGAGCTGTTCGAGCCAGCGCATGTAGTCTTCATGCAGCCCCGGCTCGTCGTCGTTGATGAACACGCTCGAGGTGATGTGCATCGAGTTGACCAGGCACAGCCCTTCGCGGATGCCACTCTCCACCACTGCCGATTCCACCTGCGGCGTGATGTTCACAAACGCCATCCGCGCCTTGAGGTGGAGCGAGATCTCGGAGCGGAAGCTGCGCATGCCCGTCGTTGTCTGACGGCGCACGGAACAAGTCAACAGTGGCGAGCGTGGCCGACCAATCTATGCGAACGGAAGCAGTACGCGATGCGGATAGGTTGCCGTCATTCGCGGCATCTGCAAGTCGACCTCAGTGAGCCGCCGCTCGACGATGCGGCGAAACTCATCGGCCAGCTCACTGTTGTCGACCGCCTTGAGGCCGAAGGCGCGACAGGCCGCGGTGAAGCGCGAGTGCGGCGGTCCAAAGAAATTGAGGCCGCGCGGAATCCACACGTCGACCTTCTGCTGCACGGTGGCAGCGCCGCGTTCATCAACGGCGCGGCGAAACTCGGCGGTGGCAAAGGCATCGTGATCGCGCTCGTCGCGCAGTATCGCGTCGGCCGCCTCCGCGTGCGGGCGGTAGCTGCTCACGGCGTAGTTGCGGCCGATCATCAGTAGTCCGCCGGTGTCGAGGCAGAAACCAGCAAGGAGAACGTCGACGAAATCTCCATCCGTGGTGGCGAACGCTCGCGGTGCGTCGAACGATGGCGCCTGCCACGCGGCGGCGACCAGGGCATCGGCCGCAGCTTCGGCCACGCCGAGGTCCGCGAGCAGGTCGTAGACGAGCCGCGCGTGATCCAACTCCTCCAGGACGTTCTTGGCGATCGCGTGCTGTCGTCGATAGCCGGCGAGACCAGGCAACGCCCGCGCGAATCCCAGGCCGGTCGCCTTCTCCGCGAGCGCGTGCGCCGCCAGCAAGCGGAGCAGGGTCTCGCGATAGCCCGGCTCTGCCGGAAGGTGAAACGCGTCGATACTGCGGGGCAACAACGCGGTCATCATCATGGCGTAGCGTGATTGGTAAACGGCATCCCGGCGCTACGCGTCGAGTCGCCGTACCGTCGCGCCGGCGCACGGTTGAAACACGAATCGATGTGCGGTCGTGCGCGCGCCGTTACCGAGCCGCGGCCGGTAGAAGCGCCGGTCGATCAATTCGAGGAAACTGTTTACCGCACTCGCGTCGACCAGCGCGACGATGCAGCCACCGAAGCCGGCGCCGGTCACCCGCGCGCCCACCGCCCCCGATTCCTTCGCCGTGGCGATGAGCTGCTCGATTTCGGGGCAACTGATTTCATAGTCATCGCGGCAGCTCGCGTGCGACGCATCCATCAAGGCGCCAAAGGCGATCGCGTCTCCGCTCGCCAATGCATGCTCGGCCCGATTCACGCGCTCGGCTTCGGTCAGCACATGACGCAGCCGCGGCAGCACCGTGAAATGATCCCCGATCTCGCCGGGGATGTGGCATCCGTCGCGCAGCTGCGCCGGGCTGGTACCCACCACGCGCGCGATCTCCGCCAACGTCAGTGGCCGCGGTGGCAGCCGGGCGTCAACGGCGGGCAGCAGCTCCGGCAGCGAGCGACCGGGAAACAGGTTTGCCAAGTCGCCGAGCGTCCGCAGCGCGCGCGGCAGTGCAGGCGCCAGCGCCACCTCGCACGCGCGCACTGCCAAGCGGCACTCGACCACGCGCAGATTGTACGCCAGGCGCGCGGTGCCCGACTTCTCCGCGGTCACTAGACTGTGGCACACCACGACGCGATAGCCCGACGGCAGCGGCACCGGCCGCATCCGCAGCGGAAAGAAATCGATGCGCAACGCATGGTCGGCGACTGCGAGTAAGCTGATGCATTGGTCCATGCCGCCGCTGAGCGT
>JBGOUW010000649.1:0-2663 GCA_041477755.1 Binatia bacterium | reverse complement strand
GATCTTAGGGTGCATTCCCACCGGGGTGCAGTGGATGAGCACCTGACTGTCGGCCAGCCGAGCCGCCAGCGTCTTCGGTTCCAGCAGCGCGCACGTCGCCCGCGCGCCGGTCTTGCGCACGATGTCGCGTGTGAGAGCCTTCAATTCGGGTTCGATGACCCCGAGCAGGAAGAGCCCGGCGGGCTTTGCCTTGGCTGCCAGGGTGAACGCGATGGCGCGTGCGGCGCCACCTGACCCGAGAATCGTCACGTTCTTTCCGGCCACCTTGACCCCGGCAGCGCTGAGCGCTTGGAGCGCACCGGGACCATCGCTGCCGAAACCTTTGAGCCGTCCGCCGTCGTTAACCACGGTGTTCACCGAACCGATCCCGCGGTCGACTTCGGCGACTTCGTCGAGGTGTTTGATGATCGATACTTTGTGCGGGATGGTGACACTCATGCCGCGAAAGTTTTCGAGCGCGCGCATACCCGCCACCGCGCCGCCCACATTTTCCACGCGAAACGCCACGTAGACGTAGTCGAGGCCCAACTCGGCGAAAGCCCGGTTGTGAATGGCGGGCGACATCGAGTGAGCGACCGGATTGCCGATGACGGCACACAGTGTGGTGGTTGGTCCGATGTCAGTGATCGATTTCATCTCGCTCCGACCTTGGGGCACCGACTGTTTGGCGCCGTCGCTGAATACCAGCCGGCGCACTATAGCTGCCCGGTCGCCCAGTACAAATGGTTCCGGTGTTTCTGAATGGAGAGCGTGCACCAACCGTATCCTTTCTTTTTCGAACTGCTTCCGATAAGCCCGGCGCCATGGCGGTGCCGGCGATCGAAGCGCGCGGCTTGAGCAAAACCTTCGGAGGTTTGCCGGCGCTGCGGGGTGTGGATTTTCGGCTCGATCCTGGCGAAGCCGTGGCACTGTTCGGTCCCAACGGAGCGGGAAAGTCGACGCTGCTGCGGCTGTGCGCGATGCTGTTGCGGCCATCAGCGGGGTCGGTGAAGATCTTCGCAAACGATGGGCGCGATGGCGCCGCGGCGATCCGGCGCCGCATTGGGTTTCTGTCGCACCAGAGTTTTCTCTACCCCGATCTGACGCCAATAGAGAACCTGCTCTTCTACGCACGCCTGTTTGCCGTGCCCGACGCGACGCGCCGCGTCGACGCGCTGTTGGATCAGGTGGGCTTGATTGGCTGGGCCAACCGGCCCGTGCGCACGCTGTCGCGCGGCCTCGAGCAACGTTGCGCGCTCGCACGCGCGCTGCTGCACGAACCCGATTTGCTCATGCTCGACGAGCCGTTCACCGGGCTCGACGTCGATGCGAGCGCGACGCTGCGCGCGGTGCTCAGCGCCGCCCACGCCCGCGGCGCCGCGGTGTTGATGACCACTCACGACATCAGTCAGGGCCTCGCGATCTGCCGCCGCGCGGTCATCCTGGCGCGCGGCGCGCTGGTGTGGGACGGGGCGGTGTCGGCCGACGATCGGGAAGGGTTCGAACGCACCTTTCTCGGTGTCATTCATCCCCGGCCGCGCGCGGCCGCCGCGTGAGTGTGCCGTCTGTGTTCGCGCTGCTCTGGAAAGATCTGCAGATCGAGTTTCGCACCAAGGAAACCTTGGCGTCGCTGCTGATGCTCGGGTTGCTGACGTTGCTGATCCTGAGTTTCGCCTTCGATCCGATGAGCGAGCTGCGCGGCGAGGCGGCCCCGGCGGTGTTGTGGGTGGCGGTGATTTTTGCCGGCGTGCTGGGGATCAATCGCTCGTTCCTCACCGAGCGTGAGAACGAATGTTTGCACGGCTTGCTGCTCGCGCCGGTCGATCGCGGCACCATCTATCTCGCCAAGGTCGTCGGCAACGTGCTCTTCATGGCGGCGGCGCAACTGATCGTCGGACCGATCTTCGTCCTGTTCTTCAACCTGCCGCTAACCCTTGCGTTGCCCCGGTTGGCGGTCGTGGTGCTACTCGGCCTCATCGGTTTCGCGGCGGTGGGCAGTCTGTTCGCGGCGATATCGGTGCGTACCCGCGCGCGCGAGGTCATGCTGCCGCTGCTGCTGCTGCCCCTCGCGGTCCCGGTGTTGATCGCGGGCGTAAAAGCGAGCGACCGCATTCTGGCCGGTAAGACCCTCAGCGACGTCAGCCAGTGGCTGCATCTGCTGCTCGGATTTGATTTTGTCTTCCTGGTTGTCGGTTGGTTGCTGTTTGAATATGCTGTCGAAGAATGACGATCGTCTGAGGTGATGATGATGTCGACCGGACGCCGGGTTGCCGATGTGGTGCTCGCGCCCCTCAGCGGGGTGACGATGCTGCTCGCCATCTACATGGTCTTCATGTACGTGCCCAGCGATAAGGTGCAGGGGATCGTACAACGCATCTTCTACTTCCACGTGCCGTTGGCGATCTTGACGTTTGTGGCCTTCGGTTTGGTGGCGCTGGCGAGCGCAGTCTTCCTGTGGCGTGGGACGCGATTCTGGGATCGCCTGGCGCACTCGGCCGCGGAAGTCGGCATGATGTTCTGCACCTTGATGCTGGTGACCGGCACGATCTGGGCGCGGCCGATCTGGGGGACGTGGTGGACCTGGGATGCGCGCCTCACGTCGGCGCTGATTCTCTGGCTGATCTACGCGGCGTATCTCATGCTGCGCGAATTTTCCGCGACCAGTGACCAAGCGGCGCGCTATG
>JBGOUW010000580.1:0-3134 GCA_041477755.1 Binatia bacterium | reverse complement strand
TCGCGCCCGAGGTAGCGCGCGACGACGAACGCCAGCGTAGCGCCACCGGTGGCGCCGATGATCGTGTAGACGGTGCCCCAGACCGGTCCGAACAATACGCCCGCCGCGATTGTCAGCGGTGCGCCTGGCAAGAACAGCGCCGGACCGATCACGTACAAGGCGATGAACGCCAGCGGTCCCCACGGTCCGAGCGCTCGCACTGCGTGTTCGATGTTGTCGACGGTGATGTACTGGCGCAGGCCAACGCCGGTCGCGATGACGGCCGCGATCAAGAGCAGCAGAATGATCAGCCGCGTCGACACCGTTCTAGTCTGCCTCGTGCGCGCGGCGGAATGCCGCGTAGGCACACAGATGCGCCAGTGCGTTCACTGCGCGATGCGCCGACGGGTAGCAGATGCGCCCACTCGCCGCGACCGCGAGCGGCGCGGAGTTGCCGTAGGCGCGATCGGTGTACACCAGCTCCGTCGAGCACAGCACCGGTTTCTTGTGCCGCGCGCTCGCGGCGGTGGCGGCTTCGGCGTAGCGGCGATCCTGCCGCTCGTGAAACTCGGCGATGCGATCGATGCCGTGGCCCGGATAGAATGGACTCGACTTCAGCACATGCGCCTGTGCAGCTTGAATGCCTAGGCCGAGGTAGATCACTGCATCGACGCCGTCGTGACCGGCGATGCAATCGAGTAGCTCGGGAATCGTTTCGCGCGTTTCGCCCCCGGCCATGTCGACCGGATTGTTGCGGCTCCATCGTGCCGGCAGCACGCTGTCGATCTTTGCGCGCAAGTCTTCGGGTAGCTGGATGAGGTCGAGCCCGGCGCGCACGCAGGCGTCGGCGCACAACACACCCCAGCCACCGGCCGCGGTGAGCACGACGACGCGTTTGCCGCGCGGCAATGGCTGCGTCGCGAACGTCGCCGCTACTTCGTAGGCTTCCTCCACCGTTGCCGCGCGGCGCATGCCGGCCTGGCGCGCAACGCCGTCGAACACGCGTTCATCGGACGCTAGCGCGCCGGTGTGACTCGATGCCGCGCGTTGGCCGAAACCGGTGGTACCGCCCTTGAGCACGACGAGCGGTTTGCGGCGGGTGAACGCCGTCGCGCGTTGCACGAGATCCCGCCCATCGCGCACGCCTTCCAAATACGTGAGCCCGACGGTGGTGTCGGGATCGGCGGCGAAGTACTCGAGGTAGTCGGCGATGCCGACCGCCGCCGCATTGCCGGCGGAGACACCCTTGCTGAAGCCGACGCCGGTGAGTTGGCCGTAGTTCATGAACGACGAAAGGATGTTGCCGCTCTGACTCACCGCGGAAATGCGCCCCGGTGGCGGATACGGCGGGACTATCTGAGCGCACATCTGGGCGCCGGTCGAGATCAGTCCCTGCCCATTTGGACCGGCGAGCAGGATGCGCAACTCCTTTGCGACGCGCACCAACTCGCGTTCGGCGGCGGCGCCGTCGGCGCCCGCTTCGGCGTAGCCGCCCGAGACCACGAATGCGGCGCGCACGCCGATCTGCGCGCAGGCGCGCAACACCTCGAGGTTGGCGGCGGCCGGCGTACAGATGAACGCGAGATCGGCACGGCCGGCCGGGATCGCCGTGATGTCGCGGTAGGTTGATCGATCCAATACGGTGCTGCCGTCGCGATTGACTGGAAACAATTCGCCGGTGAACCCGTGGCAGAGGAGATTGTGCAGCGCGGCGAAGCCGAACTTTCCCGGGTGCGTCGACACACCGGGAATCACGATGCCGCGTGGATAGAAGAGCGGGCGGTAGCGTTCGACCAGATCGGACATCAGTCGGCGACCTCCACCAGCGCGTCGACGGCGATCGGACTGGCACCGCGCACGATGAGAGGATTGATGTCGAGCGAGCGCACGGCATCCCGTTCGAGGCCGATGCGGCCAACGGCGATCAGCACTTGAGCCAGCGCGTCGCGATCGACGCTGGGTTCGCCCCGGAAGGCGCCGAGCAGATGTGCGGCTTGCAGATCACCGACCATGTCGTCGGCGTCGGCGCGCGAGAGCGGGGCCATGCGGAAAACCACGTCGCGCATCGCTTCGGCCAGAATGCCGCCGAGCCCGAGCATCACGCAGGGGCCGAACTGCGGATCGCGGATTAGCCCGACGATGATCTCGCGCCGACCACGCACCATTGCCTGCACGAGCAGCTGTGCATCGCCGTCTTCTGGTCGCTTCCTCGTCAACAGTTCCGTCGCAGCAGTGCGTACGGCTGCAGCGTCGCTGAGATTGAGTCGGACGAGCTCGCGCTCCGTCTTGTGTGCGATGGCACGACCGCACAGTTTGAGCACCACCGGAAACCCAAGCTGCGTGGCCGCCGCGACCGCACGCTCCGGATCACTGGCCAAATGTTCGGGCGTGGTGGCGATGCCGTACTCGCGCAGCAATTGCTTCGATTCGAATTCGGAGAGCGTGTGACTCATGCGCGACTTCCATTAGGGGAGCAATTCGCGAATTACAAGTTACAGAGAACCATAGCGAGCTAGTGGCTCGGTGCGACAGCTACGCTTGCGTTCGATACCCGGCGCGGTGGAGGGCGGCTACGACCGCAGTTCCTTGAATCCGTGATGCATTCGGGGGTATGAGGCGCGCATGCATGCCCGCGAAGGCTGGTGCGGTTTGCCGGATTCGTTGATATGCCCAATTCAAAGTCGGCATGAGAGGAAGGCATCATGAGCGTACTTACCGACGACATGAAGCGAGTCGTGCGCCACCAGCGCCTCGCCTTCGTTGCCACCGTCTGCCCAGACAATACGCCCAACCTCTCACCGAAGGGCTGCATCGCTGTCTGGGGCGACGATCATCTCGTCTTCGCAAACATTCGGTCGCCTCGCACCATCTCCAATCTTCGGCACAACCCGGCCATCGAGATCAACGTGGTCGACCCCTTCGTTCGCAAGGGCTATCGCTTCAAGGGCACCGCAACGGTCGTCGAAGCTGGCGCGAGGTACGAGGAGATCACGGCTTTTTTCCGGGCACGCGGGGTTCAAAGCCCCATCCTAGAGGTGGTCGTCGTCACGGTCGAGCATGCAACGCCCGTGACGTCGCCAGCCTACGATCGCGGGGTCTCAGAAGCGGAAACCCGTGCGCGGTGGGAGCGTCATCACGAGGCGATCAAGCGGGGT
>JBGOUW010000583.1:0-3109 GCA_041477755.1 Binatia bacterium | reverse complement strand
CGGCGTCATCGAGCGCCAGCGAGATGGCCTGACACGCCAGCGACAGTTCGCTGGCCTCGAGTCCTTTGCCGAACGCCGTCTGCCCGATTCCGACAATCGCCGTCCGGTCCTTGATCGTGGATGTCATGTCGGCCTCCGCATCGCAGCGCACCTTGGCAAATCTAGGGATGAGATGGAACTGCCCAGGGAGGACAAGAGGGCGCACGCCGTGCGCCCCTACAACCAACCGAGCCTTACATTCGTAAACAACACTGTTGTTGATTACGCTCGGCACCTCGACTACACAGAAGGGCATGGCTCAGGTGGTCCGACTCGGCGCGCGCCGGCGGCGTGATCCGGAAGGCACGTACGAAGAGATCGTGGCTGCCGCCCGGGCGATGATGGCGGAACGCGGCCCCGAGGCGCTGACGGTCTCCGACGTCGCCCATCGCGCCGGCGTCAACCGCACGACCGCGTATCAGCACTTCCGCACCCGCAACGATCTGGTCGGCGCGGTGATGGCACGGCTTGCCGACGAGACCAGCCGCATGCTGACCGCCGACATCGCGCCCGGCGACCGCATCGATCACATGGTGGAGTACTTCCTACAGCATCCCGAGATCGCACGGCTGTGGATGTTCCAGATGCTGGCGAACATCCAGTTGCCGAACCGCGTCGGTTGGACGCGCTACATGAAGGCGATGCGCACTTTGGCTACCAGCGATCGCACGCAACCCGGTATCGATCCCGAGATGCTGGGTCACATTTTACTCGCGGCCATCCTGGTGTGGTCGCTGCGTGGGCGCAGCGGATCGAAGGATGAAGCCGGCGCCGCGGCTGCGACGCGTCGGTTCACCCGCGAGTTGAAGCGACTGCTGCTCTACGGCGTCATGCGCCCCGAACGCTGGCCGGAGATGGCCGCGGCGGTCAAGAAACCGACCGCTGGCCGTCGGCAGATAACCCTACGCGCTCGTCGCCTCGGGGCAAACATTGGAAGGAGCAAACCATGAGTGCCAAGCTCAGCTACACCTATGACGAGATTGTCGCCGAGTGCGACTTCGCCTCGCGTATCCGCCGCGGCGAAGTGCTGTTCCATGGCGGCCTCGATGGACAAGGCCATTACCTGCCACCGCGCTCGCGGCATCGGCTCGACGCAATCAAGGCGTGGACTGAGCAACTCGCCGCCCAGGGGAATCCAACGCAAGTCATTCGCTTCGAGCAACTCGATCTGCGCTTCTTCCCCAACGTGACGCAAACGAAAGTGCTGCTCCGCCATGGCGCGCGCAACGCGATGACGCGCATCCTCACGCTCATCGGCATCACTGAAGGGTTTGGCAACGACGGCCTACGCTCGCTGCCGCGTCCAGACTGGCAACCGCTCTTCAAGGAGTCGATCGAGAACACTTGCCTGGCGCATCTCTCCAAAGGTCTGCTGGACGCGCACGGCAACGACGAGGCGGGCTCGGCGACCGAAGCAGGGCACGATCAGATGTGGTACGCGATCCGCGACGCCGCGCTGAACAATCCGCCGGTGACACCGGACATGTACGAGAATCTGCCCATCGCCCCGCCGCCGGGCTACTCCGGTCCGGCCAAGCCGTCTCCCGACGCGATCGGCGTCGGCGAGATGAAGTTCCTCTTCCCCACTCTCAATCCGATGTTCGAGCTGCTCCTGTCGGTCTTCACGCAACTGCTGGTGATCGAGTTGCTCGCCTACGGCACCTTTGCCTGGGCGAAGGAAGTGCTGAGCGATCCCGACTGCTCCGCCGCGCCCGACTTCGCGCCGCGAATGGTCGACTACATCACCGCCGACGAGACCATCCACGTCAGCTACCTGCAGTGCGCGCTGGCGGAGACCCGCGCCCGCACCGTGATTGATCAGGACGGCAAAGAGATTCCCGGTGCGACGGTGATCGATGCGATCTGCAACAAGATCCTGAACAACCCAGGCGCCGGTCCGCGCCGCGATCGCATGCTCAACTATCGCATGAATCAGATTCGGAACGAGTTAGCCGCACGGCCGGACGGCGCCGCAATCCTAGCCGAGTTCGCACAGCTCGGACCAACACCAGGATGATTGCAGATTGCGGAACGTGTCGGAATTGCGGATTTTGGATTGCGGATTGCAGAATGACGACTGAGGATACTGCATCACGCTGAGTCACGACTCACGCTTCACGATTCACGAGCCACGAGTCACGAGCCACGAGTCACGAGTCACGAGTCACGAGTCACGAAAGTGGACGATCGCACCCCCATCCTGATTGGCGCCGGGCAGTACACACAGAAGGACGTCGATCCGGCGCACGCGAAGGAGCCGCTGCTGACGATGGCCGAGTGCGCGCGGCGCGCGGCGGCCGACGCCGGTACGGACGAGCGGTTGCTCGCCACGCTCGACAACGTTTCGGTCGTCAACATCTTCGGTTGGCACTACGGCAATCCGCCGCGCGCGCTGGCGGAGCAGCTCGGCGCCCATCCGAGCAGCGAGATCTACACGACCCTCGGCGGCAACACGCCGCAATGGTTGGTGAACGAGACGGCGGCCCAGATCGCCGCTGGCAAGATCCGGCTGGCGTTGCTCGCAGGCGCTGAGGCCGTCTACACCGTCGCCCGCGCGCGGCGGAGCGGAATCACATTGCCGTGGTCGTCCGGTACCGAAGGTACGCCCACGACTATCGGCGACGCGCGCCAGGGCACCAACGACTATGAGAACACCCACGGCCTGATGTTGCCGACGACGATCTATCCGGCGTTCGAGAACGCGTTGCGCGCGCACTACGGTCTGAGCCTGGCGCAGCATCGCGCGCGTCTGGGCGAGCTGTGTAGCCGCTTCACCGAAGTGGCGGCCGCCAACCCCTATGCATGGTTCCCACAACGCCGTAGCGCCGAGGAGATCACCACGATCACGCCGCAGAACCGCATGATCGGCTTTCCGTATCCCAAGTACATGAACGCAATCCTCGACGTCGATCAATCGGCTGCGGTGCTGATGACATCGGTAGGTCACGCGCGCTCGCTCGGCATCGATCCGTCGCGCTGGGTGTATCTCTGGGGCTGCGGCGATGCGCACGATCACTGGTTCGTTTCCGAGCGCGTGAACTACTTCACCTCGCCGGCGATTCGCATGGCG
>JBGOUW010000188.1:0-8742 GCA_041477755.1 Binatia bacterium | reverse complement strand
TATTGCGCCAGAGGGCGGTGAGTTGTCCGCCGGAGGTCAGGGTCTTGCGCACGCCACCGTCAACGTTGACGTTGTCAGTAGCGGAATTCAACGCGCCCAGCAGCGCGTTGCCCGCCGCTCGCACCGAGCGATCTTTGCTGGCATCGGCGAACAGCGATTGGTCGAAGATCGCATAGGAGCGCCTCACCTGCGCCCGCGCGCCGAGCGGGCCGAGGCGCGATATTTCCAAATTCGTATTGTTCGCCAGCGCCAAGGCGATGCAGTCGGACAACGCGAGCGACTCCGGCGCGGTCAATTCACGCAGGCGGCCGTAGTGGCTGGTATCGGTGATGAACTGTCCGATCCGCGGCGATACGTCGGCGCTGCGCCACTGGCTGGCCAGCGCGGCGGCGTAGTTGGGAATGTCGTCGAGGAGGCGAAGCGACTCGGCCGATTTGGCCGACAACGACGGCGCCACGGCCGCCGGTTGGGCGTCGTCCGCACGCACCGTCCCCACACCCAGTGCGCTCAGCAATCCCAGACTGACCAACGACGTGAACCGCACACCCATACGCATCCCCCGAAACGATCGAGCGTGTAGCACGTGGCCACTCATCGGTCACGCCGGCCGGCGGCCGTTGGCCCATGCGCCCAGCAGCGGCACGCGCGCCGCCGCGCCGCGAATCCAGCCGCCGAGCGGCGTCAGCCAGCGCGTCTGGCCCAAATCATCGAACAGGGAGTAGGCCACCGGCGTCAGCAGCAAGCTCAGCAGCAGGCACAGCGTCTGGCCGCCGATGATCACCTTGGCCATCGATGCGCGCGTCGCCGAGCCGGGGCCACGGCCTAGCGCGATGGGAATCATGCCGGCCACGAGCATCACCGTCGTCATCAGAATCGGCCGTAGACGCACTTGATTGGCGGCGAGAATCGCGGCGTCGCGCTCCCAGCCGTCGCGCCGCAGGGTGTTGGTGTAATCGATCTGCAGGATGCCGTTCTTTTTCACGATCCCGAACAGCATGAACAGGCCGAGCACGCTGTAGATGTTGAGCGTGTCGCCCATGATCAGCAACGACACCAGCGCGAACGGAATCGACAGCGGCAGCGCCAGCAGAATCGTGATCGGGTGCAAGAAGCTTTCGAACTGCGCCGCCAGAATCATGTACATGAAGATCAAACTGAGGAGGAACGCGATGAAGAAGTTGCGGCCGGTCTCGCCCAACGCCTTGGCGCGGCCGGAAAACTCGGCGCGATACATCGGCGGAAAATCCAGTCCGGCGATGATCGTGTTGATCTGCTCGGTGGCGACGTTGAGGGGAATGCCGTCGAGGTTGGCGACGATCGTCACCTTGCGTTGGCGATTGTACCGGTCGATCTGCGCTGGGCCGCGCTCTTCGCTCAACGTCGCCAGGTTGGCCAGCTTCACCAGGTCGCCACGCGGCGTGGCGACCATGATGTCGCTGAGCGCGTGCGGATCGGACCGATCGAGCAGCTCGGCACGCAGCCACACATCGTACTGATCTTGCTCTTCCTTGTACTTGGTGACCGGCTCACCACCGACCAACGTCTGCAGCGTGGCGGCGATGTCTTGCACCTTGATGCCGAACTCCGACGCCTTTTGGCGCGACACTTCGACCCGCAACTCGGGCTGCCGCACCGACAGCGTGGTATCGACATCGACGATGCCCTTGGTCACGCGCATGCCGGCGATGATGCGGTTGGAATACTCTTCCAATTTTTCCAGGCTCGGTCCGGTCAGATCGAGCTCGATCTCGGTTTGCCGCTGGCCACCGCCGGCGAACAGATTCACACTCTGCACGCTGGTGCGCAGATCGGGATACTGCTCCAACAGTTGGCGCGCCTGGCTCATGATCGCCTTCTGTGAGAGCGCGCGCTCATCGAGATCGACGAGGCGGACATAAATCGAGCCCTGCGTCACCGGGCCCGAACCGGCTTTGAGCCGCCCGCTGACATCGCCGATGGTGCTCAACAGGTGCGTCACGCCCGGCAACCGCCGCAGCTTCTGCTCCAGGTCTTGGAACGCTTGCTCGCTGCGGTGCAAGCTGTAGCCGTCGGGCGTCTGCACGATAACTTCGAACTCGCTCTGGTCGTCCTGCGGCAGGAAGTCCTTGCCCAAGACCCGGAACAGCGGCCCGGTGCTGTAAACCGTGGCGATGGACATCGCGATGATGACCCAGCGGTGCTGGAGTGACCAGTGCAACACCGCGCCGTACAACCGCTCGATTGCGGGATAGATGCCCCGGTCGCGCGAGCGCCCATCGGTGTGCTTCACCTTGAGAAAGCGCGAGCACAACATCGGCGTCAGCGTAAACGAGATCAACAGCGAGACCAAGATCGAGCAGGCCACGGTGATGCCGTAGCTGTTGAAGAAGCGGCCGACGCGGCCGGACATGAACGCCACCGGCAGGAAGATCACCACCAGCGACAGCGTGGTCGCCATCACCGCAAGGCTGATTTCGCGGGTCGCCGACTGCGCCGCGCTCATGGCGTCTTCGCCGCGCTCTTCCATGTGACGGAAGATGTTCTCCAGCACGACCACGGCATCGTCGATCACCACGCCGGTCGACAGGACCAGCCCCAGCATCGTCAGGTTGTTCAGCGTGAAGCCGAGGTAGTTCATCAACGTGAAGGTGGAGATGATCGATGTGGGAATCGCGATGGCGGCGATCAGCGTCGCGCGCAGGTTGGCGATGAACAGCATCACCGTCAGGCTGACCAAGACCGCGGCGAGGATGAGGTGGAACTGCACTTCGTCGATCGACCGCTTGATGAAGCGCGAGTGGTCGCGGATGACCTGCAACTGGATGTCCTGCGGCAGCACGTGGCGCAACTCGTCGAGCCGCTGCTTGACCACGTCGATGATCTGCACGGTGTTGGTGCCCGACTGCTTGCGCACCAGCAGCGACACCGCCGGCTTGTCGTCGAGCCGCGCTAACGTGCGGGGTTCGACAAAGCTGTCGGTCACGCGCGCCACGTCGCCGATGGTGATCGGCCGCCCCTGCACGTTGCCGATGATCAACTGCTGGAAGTCGGCGACGCTGGTGATGCGGCCCATCGTACGCAGGATCATTTCCTTCTGCCCCTGGTCGACGCGGCCGCCGGGAATTTCCAGGTTCTGCGCCCGCAGCGCCGCCTTCACTTGCTGCACCGACAGGTTGTAGGCAGCCAGCTTGCCGGTATCGACGGTGATGTTGATGGCGCGTTCGAGTCCGCCGGTGAGGCTCACCGAACCGACGCCTTTGAGCGTCTCGATGTCCTCCTTCACCAGCTTGCGCGCGATCTCCGTCACCTCGCGCAAGTCGCGGTTGCCCGACACCGCGATGCTGAGAATCGGCGACGACTCGACGTCGAACTTGTCGACCACCGGCGTGTCGGTGCCTTCGGGCAGTTGCGAGATGATCGCGGCGACCTTGTCGCGCACGTCCTGCGCCGCCGCTTCGCGTTGGCGTTCGAGCAGGAAGATGACGACGATTTGCGACAGCCCCTCCTTGGTCACCGAGCGTAACTCGTCGATGCCCTCGATCGTGTTGATGGCTTCTTCGAGCGGCTTGGTGACGCCGGTCTCCATTTCCTCCACGCCCGCACCCTTCAAGGTCGTGGTGACGGTGACGATCGGGAAATCGATGTTGGGAAACAGATCGACCGCCAGCCGGCGATAGGAAAACAGGCCCAGCACGACCAAGAATGCGATCAGCATGGTGGCGAAGACCGGGCGGCGAATGCAGATGTCGGCGAGGCGCATGGATCAAATGGTTTCTGGTTCATGGTCTCGGGTCTCTGGTTTGTGGTCTCTGGTCAACCAGGAACCACAGACGAGAGACCAGAGACCACAAGCCTATCCTTGTTTCTCCTCCGGCTTCTTGACGGCGACGCTGGCGCCGTTCTGCAGCTTCGTCAGGCCCGAGGTCGCGACCGTCTCGTCGGCCCGCAAGCCCTCGACGATCTCGATCATTCCCTCGGCCGTACGGGCGCCCGGGCGCACTTGACGTTCGTGCGCGATGCTATCGGCAACCACGAACAGCTTGGTGACGCCGGCGAAGGTGATGAGCGCTTCCTGCGGCACCATCACCGCTTCCTCATCGCTGCGCGTGACGATGGCGGCGTTGGCGAAGAAGCCGGCCTTCAGCTTGCGATCGTGATTGTCAACCAACGCCTCGACCGCGATCGAGCGATTCTCGCGGTTCGATGACGGGCTGATGCGTGACAGCTTTCCATCGAAAGCCGCGTCGGGAAACGCGTCGACGCGAACGCGCACGGTTTGACCCACTTGCAACTCGTCGGCAAAGCGCTCCGGCACGTCGCCGCGCAGCTTGAGCGGGTCGTCGGCGACCAACGCGAACAGGGGCGTGCCGGGCCGGACGTACTCGCCGGCCGACACCAGTCGCTTCGCCACCAAACCGGTCAGCGGCGAGCGCACTTGCGTGTGCTGCAGGAGCACCGACAACGTGTCGCGTTGCGCCTCGATCACCGACACAGTGGTCTTCATCGACTCGTACTCTTGCGGCGAGATGACCTTCTGTTCGACCAATTGGCGGCCGCGCGTTTCATCGGCCCGCGCCTTCCCCCACGTCGCTTCCACCTCGCGCAAGCGTGCGCGCAACTGATCGTCTTCAATTTCCGCAAGGACCTGATTGGCCTCGATGTGGTCGCCGAGGTCGGCGGCGATCGATTTGATCTGCCCTTCCATCTGACTCGAGAGCGTGACCTCGTCGTGGCCGTACAGCGTACCGACGAAACTCACCAGGCGTTCACTCGGTCGAATGGTTACCGCCGCGACCGTGATCGGAATCGCGCGCGGTTCCGTCCCCGCGCCGGCGGCGGATTGCGTTTCATTGTGGCGCGTACACCCGGCACTGACGAGCATCAGCGCAAGCAGCGTCCGCCGTGCAGTCATGAGTGGGAAAGTCCTTCTCGTAGAGCTTGGGAGCGGCGCCGCGGCAGCGCGCGGTGTGGGTGCGTGCGGGGCTTGCCGTTGGCCGATTGCCCGCTGGTGCCGGTGAGAAACATCGCGGTGATCAATTTCGCCAGCGTGGCGGGGCGGTCCGCGGCGCTGCGGTAGAGTGACGCCGAGCGGATCATCCCCAACAGAACCTCCACCGTCAGACGCGGATTTTGTCGTCCCAGACTCCCGCGTGGCAGGGCGCCGGAGAGAATGCGCTGCACCTCAGCCACGAGCTCTTCACGCTGCTGTTGCCACTCGGCGCGCTCGCGCGGATCGAGCGTGGGCTCGTGGCGGTGCAACAGGATGAAGAAATCGCGCCGCGTCCAGAAGTAGGTCAGGACGGTTTCGACTAGGCGCTCGATCACCACGCCCACCGGCGCAGGCTGACGTAACGCCGCCGTCAACGCGTCGTGCATACCCGCCAGGCCTTCGACGATGGTGGCGAAGTAGAGCGCCTCCTTGGAATCGAAATAGCGATAGATCGTCCCCTTGCCGATGCCGAGCCGGGACGCGATGTCCTCGGTGAGCACCTCGTGGAACTCGCGTTGCGCGAACACCTCGGAGGCGCAGCCCAGGATGGCAGCGCGAATGTCAGGAATTTTTTTGCGACCTCGCATGGGAATCGAATTCCGGACTGACCAGTCCGTCACGTTAGCAGAGGCCCCCCCTCAGTCAAGCATGCCCGTGCAGAAGTCAGGCCCGGCTCACCGCTACTGTGCGCGGCTTGACCCCGCCCCCGTCGCTCACTACGGTGCGGCGCTCTGGAGGAGACCCACCGATGCGAGTTCGAGACCGGCTGGCCAGCACACTGCTCATCACCCTGGCGCTCAGTGCCACTTGCCGCGCGAGTGACCCCCCAGCGAAACCGACGGAGGCAGCGATGCAGAAAACCGATGCGAAACCGACCACGACCGCGTCTGGCTTGCAGTACATCGACTTCAAAGTGGGCGACGGTGCCAGCCCCAAGCAAGGGCAGACCGCGATCGTCCACTACACCGGCTGGCTTGACGACGGCACGAAGTTCGACTCCTCGCGCGATCATGGCAAACCGTTCGGCTTCAAAGTTGGCATGGGCCAGGTGATCAAAGCGTGGGACGAAGGCGTTGCCTCGATGAAGATCGGCGGCACGCGCCGGTTGATCGTCCCGCCCGAACTCGGCTACGGCGCGCGCGGTGCGGGGAAAGTGATCCCGCCCAATGCTCGCCTGACCTTCGATGTCGAGCTACTCGAAATCCGGCCGTAGTCTTGGCTCGCCCCTATCTTTCTCCGAGCGCCACGGACACCGTGGCCCGCGGCGGCGGGAGAGTGACGACGAAGGTGGTGCCGTGGCCGGGCTGGCTGCGCACCACCACCGTCCCGCCGAGAAGCTCGGTGAGCCGCTTGACAATGAACAAACCCACGCCGAATCCGGCGCGCTGTTTGGTCTCGTTCGCCCGATAGAAGCGATCGAAGATGTGCGGCACGACATCGGACGCGATACCGGGGCCGGTGTCGGCCACCGCGATCCGGTGCGCCGCTGGTGCCGCATCGTAGTCGATCCGCACGGCCACCTGACCCTCGGTGGTGAATTTGAGCGCATTGCCGACCAAGTTGCGCACCACCGAAGTGAGTTTGGTGCGATCGGTGGTGAGCGCCGGCGTATTCGGCGTCACGGTCCACTGTAGCGATACGGCACCCGCACGCTGCGTGTCGTCGAACTCCGCGCGCAGCGCGGCGACGAACTCCTCCGCACTGAACGCCGTGATCTCAACCGGTGCGGCACGATCGCCGTCGCCGGCTGTCAGCATATCGGCGATCAGTTGGTTGAGCCGGCCGCCGTTGACGAGAATGCGATCAAGCGCCTCGCTGCGGGGAATGGCGCCCTCCAGGTCCGCGCCATCGCGCAGCAGCTCGGCGTAACCCATCATCGCCGTCAACGGTGCCCGCAAGTCGTGCGAAAAGGCCGAAACCAGGTCCGCGCGCAGGCGCACCAATTCGCCCTGGGCTTCGAGATAGCGCATACGCGTCCGCGCGGCCGCGGCCGCCACCGCGCTGATCCCGACGATGGCGAGATTGCTGAACAGCCGGGTCCCAAACAGTGGCAACGCCTGCCCTAGCGTCATACCGAGCGACAGCGCGTCCGCCAGCCAGATGGTAGCGATCGCCACCGCTGCGGTGGTCCCCGCGACGACGCCCACCCCATAAGTGCAGAATACCAGCGGCCCCGCGAAGGTAATGGCGAGCGGTAGTTGAATTCCAGCGCGCAGATGGACGACCGCAACGAACAGGAAAAACCCGATGATCCCGACCCCAACCGTCCCGGGATGCGTGCGCAGGTAGCGCTCGAAGGTCAATAGCACGGCCTCTGGCCGTGCCGCCGACCCCGAGCTGCTGCTGTCCCCGACCATCCGCTCCTCCGCTTCGCCGGCAGCCCGGTTCAGATCGTGGCAACTAGCCGGCGGCTATCACGCGGAGCGGCTGCGCAGTTGATCGATCGCCTGTTCCACTTCGCCGGGTTCCGGAAAGCGATGCACCTGATGTTTCGAGAACACCAGCTGGCCACCGACGCGGACGTCGAATACACCGTCTTTGCCACGAATCAACGCCGTCTCGACACCAAAGCGCTGTTTGAGTGACGCGGCCAGACTGGTCGCGCGGGGCAGATAGTTTCAAGGCACACACCAGGTGATCGAGATCTGCATCGCGTCGGCTCCCTTCGTGCGCGAAGTATACGGGCGGGAAGTCAACCTGACAACTCCGCTCGAATTGCAAGATAGAGTTGACGACGCGGTCACCGCTCCGCTAAACCGCGGGCTACAAGTCAGGAGGTGAGGTGATGGCGTCGAGCAATTCGAACGGGTCGTCGTGGACGACGCGGCTGGGGTTGACTGCAGTCGTGGCGTTCGTCATCGGGCCGGCACTCGCTCACTTTGGCCTCGTGCCGGCTTTGATCGGCTTTGCGATCTTCGGGGTCGGCGGTTTGCTTGGCCTCATCGCCACAGTCGTCGGCGTGATCGCCGCACTGCGCAGTCGGTCGAGCTGGCTCGCCATCGGGCCGGGCGCGGTGATCGTGGCGAGCTTCGCGATCATCGCCAGCCGCGGCGCCGGCTATCCGCGGATCAACGACATCACCACGGATTTCGACCCCGCACCGGTGTTCGTCCAGGCGTTCGAACTCCCCGCTAACCGCGGCCGCGACATGCACCATCCAGGGATCACATTCATGCAACAGCAACGCGCCGCATATCCGAAGTTGACCAACTTGATATTGACGACTTCGCCCGACGAGGCGTATCAGCGGGTCTTGGCGGTGGCGCGAACGGTACCGAACTGGGAACTCACGCTGACCGAGGCCGAAACCCGCACCATCGAAGGCGTGGAGACAAGCTGGTTGTTCCGCTTTCAAGACGACTTCATCATCGAAGTGCGCCCGCACAGCAGCGGCAGCGCGGTCGTGATGCGCTCGAAGTCGCGCGACGGAAAGGGCGATCTCGGGGCCAATGCGAAACGGATCGAGACGTTTTTTGCGAAGTTGAAGTGAGCTGGGGAGGTCATGAATGGCGCACAGTGGGTCGAGCGGATCGTCATGGACCATGCGGCTGGGGCTCGGGGCGGCGGCGGTATTCACCACCGGGCCATTGCTGGCGCACTTCTCCATCGTGCCGCCACGGGTCGGCTTCGTTATCTTCGATCTCGGCGGTCTGCTGGGCGTGATCGCCGCGGTGGTCGGCATTATCAGTGCGTTGCGCGGCCGCACCGGCTGGGGTGCCATGGCGCCCGGTGCAGTGATCGCCGCGGCGTTCTTGGGGCTCGCTGTCAACGCG
>JBGOUW010000491.1:0-3817 GCA_041477755.1 Binatia bacterium | reverse complement strand
GTGCCGATGCGTGCAGCCAGGATGACCGTCTTCCCGTAGAAGTCGCCGGCTTCCCTGATCGCTTCGCCGGTGTGGAGCCCCATCGAGACCCGGATGGCCGCGCCGGGATGCTGCTCATTGTATGCGGCGAAGGCGCGTTGGATGGCGATCGCGCACAGGAGGGCGCGGCGGGCGCTCGGGAAGGCGAGCATGAAGCCGTCGCCCATCGACTTCACTTCGAATCCCTTGTGCACAACCACCTGCTCACGAACGATCGCGTTGTGGGCGTGAATCAACTCTTGGGCGCGCAGGTCACCCAGCCGCTCAGTCATCTCGGTTGAATCCTGGATGTCAGTAAAGAGGATCGTGACGGTACCATCGGGGCCGGCCGTGGCGCTCAAATCTGGATGCTCCAACGCGCGCAGCTTGGCAGCCAAACTCTTCATGCCGAGCGACTCGGTGGTGGCTAACGCCTGCGCGACGAACTGGGCCGCTCGTTCGCGGTCGCCCGGCTGGTCGCGTGCGAGCAGCAGCGCCGCATACTGGTAGCGCGTATGCGCGACCCAGGGGTTGGCGCCCATCCGCACGTTGAACGTCAGGGCGGCTTCAAAGTGCTCCGCGGCTCGCTCGCGATCTCCCATGGTCACCGCCAGCATACCCAGATAGTGCGCCACCGACCCGTAACAGACATGCACGTCAAGCGTGGCGTTGCGCGAAGCATACGGGAGGAGCATCGCGTAGAGCGCTGCGGCGCGCTTGGCATCCTGGAGAAACGCGCATACGTCCGTGAGCAAGACCATGGTGGCCATCCAACCCGCGTCACGCGGAAGCGCCCCGAAGTCGGCAGCCGCCAGTTCCTCGAACTCCGCCATGGCCTCGGTCCGGCGTCCGAGCTCCGCGTAACACAGCGCCAGCGAGCAGCGCGCCAGCGTCGATTTGGGTGCGCGCGCGCGTGCCGACCCGAAGATGGGTTCGAGCTCTTCGAGCCTCCCCTGCTCGCGGCGTAGGATCAACAAGTGCGAGTTGACCGCCTGACGAAATGGTCGTGCCCGCCGCTCCAGCCGCTGCGCCACTGCCAGAGCCTGGTTGGCCATGCGCTCAGCTTCGTCGAAGCGGCCGTCCATCAGCGCGCGCGTTGCCCGCGCGAGCTCTTCGTAGCCGAAGTGCTGCCTCAGATCCGCGGCAAGCTGCGCATATCTTTCGATCTCCTCATCGACGGCGCGAATGTCTCCGAGCTCGAGCAGGTCGACGAACCGGTAGTAGCGTGCCCTGAGCCCCCAGACTCTTGTCGTCCAGAGCGTGCTGGTGGCTTCCTCGGCGAGGCCGACGATCTCCGCTGCAATCGCGAGCCGTTCGTCGAGGTTGTCGAGACTCCATGCGGCGAGGTGGCGCATGAAAAGCACGTAGATGAGGGTGACCCGGTCGCCGATCCGGCGCGCCATCTCGACGGCCTGGCAACTGAGGTCCGCTCTCCGCGTATGCGCGTCTGACCAGTACAACTCGGAAGCGAGACGTGCGAGGACCATTGCACGGAGCGGGCTGTTGCTGTCGGAGAGCGCGCCAAGCGCCTCCTCGAGCAAGCGAACCAGGGTCTGATCGACGCTGTATGGCGTCGTCGGGGGCATCCCAAACCCCAGCGCGGCGCGCGCCATGTGCTCAGCGCTGGCCAGGTTTCTCGCGGACTCGGCGGCGCGCTCGAAGGCCTCTCGCGTGCGATTGAACAGCCCCGCGCCGTACATCGCTTCGCCCAGGCTGAGAAGCATTTCGCAACGTAACGCTTCGTCGATGGGTTCCCGGAGTTCGACCGCCTCGATGGCCATCTGGTAGAGACGCGCCGCCTCTTCGTAGGCCAGAAGCGCTTGGGCGTTTTGTGCGCCCCGGCGCGCGTACTCAATAGCTTTCTCCAGTGGACCCGCCGGCAAGGCGCGCGAGTAATGATGGGCGAGCTCGGGCAGGTGCGGCTTGAGGTTCGCACGGTACAGATCCTCGATGGTCCGGGCGATCGAGAGATGAAGCTGGCGGCGGTTCGACTTGGGCAGATCGTGGTAGAGGGTCTCCGGGATGAGCGCGTGGCTGAATCTGTACCGACTGACCGTATCGGGGATCCTGGTGACGATCCCGCATGACTCGGCCTCGTCCAACGCCGCAGTCAGTTGCTCCAGTGAAAGTTCAGCCGCGGTGCGGATCGCTGCGAGATCGAATTCGCGTCCGACTGCCGCGCCGACGTTCAAGGCCCCTTGGGCCGCCTCCGAAGCCAGGCCCACACGGCGACGAATTGCGACCCGTACCCCCTCGGGGATTTTGAAGGTTCCGAGCCCGTTCCCACGGCGCCCGGGGATCTGCCCTTCGGCGATGAGCAGGCGGACGATCTCGCTGAGGAAGAACGGATTGCCCTCGGTGGCGTGATACAGCGCCTCAACCGTTGCCTGATCCGGCTGCTGCCCGGCACTGTCCCCAATGAATTGGCGAACGTCAGCTTCGCTCAGCCCTCGCAGCGTAATGGTAGTGCCTTCGCGCCCGAGCTCTGCCATCAGCTCCGCCAAATGGCCATGTCGCCGAGCCTCGATCTCGCGATACGTCACGACCAGCAGCAGCGGCAGCTGGCGCAGATCACGGGCGATGAACCGCAGCAACAGCAGCGAAGCGGTATCGGCGCCGTGGCAGTCGTCGAAGACAATGACCAGTGGATTGGCGTGCGAGACACTGCGGAGGAAAACCGCCACCGTGTCGAACAGACGGAAGCGCTCGCCTTGCGGCTCGGCGGAACCCTGCACCGTGATCGCCATCGGCTGCCGGCTCTCAGGACCCGTGTCTGGTTGAGGACGATCCGCCGCGAATGTCGTGAGCTGTGGGGACGTTTGGGCAATCAGTGACTCGAGGGTCGTGGGATCGCCCTCGGGTGTGCATGCTCTGATGATTTGGATCCAAGGCCAGTAGGCCGGGGCACCTCCGCCCTCCCAACATCGCCCCCAGGCGACCTTGGCGCCGGCAAGGGCGGCTTCAGTGGCCAGCTCGTCGGCCAGGCGGGTCTTGCCGATTCCGGGCTCCCCGGCCAGCATCACGAGGCGGCCACGTCCGCGCATCGCGTCGTCCAGGGCGGCCCGCAGTTCGGCGTGCTCGCGCTTGCGGCCGACAAGCGGCGTGCGGACACTGCCGAGCGACTGTGGTTGAGGTGAGCCCGGAAGAGCGCTGTTCGCGTCCGCCATTTCTACGCCTGGTAGCCTGCGCTACCAAGGCCTCGCTTCCGATTCAAATCCCGCTGGAATTCGGGGCGCGGGTGAGGGACCTATCCTCCCGTCACCGCCTTCAGCAAGGCGGTCATCGTCTTGTTCATGGCCGTCAGGGTTTTGCTCATCGTCTGCACCTGCTGAGTGGCCTCTTTCAACGACTTCACGACCTGAGTCATCTGCTTCTCGTACTTCGCTCGCTCTTTCCTGCTCAACGGCTCCACGACTATTCCCCCAGGCATGTGCGTTCCTCCCTTTCAGCAAGCCCATCACAGGCTGTTTATGCTCGCAACGGTCACGGGCACCCCTTCTGTTCACCGACCGAGCTACTCTACTCGCTCATACCGGCAACGCAAGGTTGGCGTCGGCAACCTTGCGGCGAACGCCTTCAAGAACGTCGGCCGACCCCGTTCGCAGCACCGATTGATCGTGCTAACAACGGCAGGTGTTTCTGCCGACCCAACAGCGCTGGCGTGGCGCCCGTGCTCCTCGCCTGGTGTGCTACGAGTGCTTCAAGCCGCAGGTTGCCTGCATCTGCGCATCCATACGAACCGGTTGCGAACCAGACCGGCATCATCATTTTGCAGCACCCGCGCGAACGCTTTCACGCC
>JBGOUW010000385.1:0-4915 GCA_041477755.1 Binatia bacterium | reverse complement strand
GATTTTGGCGATGTACTCGTCGACCTTGTGGCCGGGCAGTTGGCCACCTTCGCCGGGCTTGGCTCCCTGCGCCATCTTGATCTGCAGCTCGTCGCAATTGACGAGGTAGTAGCTGGTCACGCCGAAGCGGCCGGAGGCGACTTGTTTGATGGCGCTGCGGCGGAGATCGCCGTTGGGATCGCGTTGGTAGCGCACGGGATCTTCGCCGCCCTCGCCGGTGTTGGACTTGCCGCCGATGCGATTCATCGCGATGGCGAGATTCTCGTGCGCCTCGCGGCTGATCGAGCCGAGCGACATCGCCCCGGTCTTGAAGCGCTTGACGATCGCGCCGGCCGGCTCGACTTCGTCGAGTGGAATCGGCGAGCCCGGCTTGAAGCGCAGTAGGCCGCGGATGGTGCACAGATGCTTGCTCTCGTCGTTCACCAGCGCGCTGTACTGCTTGAACATCTTGTAGTTCCCGGCGCGCGTCGCGTGCTGCAGCTTGGCGATCGACTCGGGGTTGTACATGTGGTGCTCGCCGCGCCGTCGCCACTGGTAGAACCCACCGGCGTCGAGATCGCCGTCCAACGACGGCGAGACCTCGAAGGCGTGGTGATGGCGCAGCTCGCATTCCTTGGCGATGACGTCGAGGCCCACGCCTTCGATGCGCGACGCGGTCCAGGTGAAGTAGCGATCGATCAGCTCGTGCTTGAGGCCGATCGCTTCGAAGATCTGCGCGCCGCGGTAGCTCTGCAGCGTCGAGATTCCCATCTTGGTCATCACCTTCAACAGCCCCTTGTTGGCGGCCTTGAGGTAGTGCTCGATCACCTCGGCTTCCTCGACGCCTTTGAGCTGGCCGGTGCGGACCATGTCGATCAGGGTTTCGCTGGCGAGGTAGGGATTGACGGCGCCGGCGCCGTAACCGACCAACAACGCGAAGTGCATCACTTCCCGCGGCTCACCCGACTCAACCACGAGGCCGCAGCGCGTGCGCGTACCTTCGCGGATGAGATGGTGATGCACCGCAGCGGTGGCGAGCAGACTCGGAATCGCGGCGAGCGCTTCGCTGGTGCCGCGATCGGAGAGGACGAGAATGGTGTTGCCCTGCTCGATCGCGGCGGAGGCCTGCGTGCATAACTCGTCGAGCGCGGCCTTCAGCCCCGCGCCGCCATCGCGCACCTTGTAGAGAGTCGGCAGCGTAGCGGCACGCAGCTTGCCGTTGCGCACCGCCTTGATGCGCGCCAGATCGGCGTTGTCGATGACCGGATTCTCGAGTTCGAGCTGATGACAGTGCTCCGGTGTCTCGTCGAACAGGTTCTGCTCCGGACCGATGGTCGACTTGAGCGACATCACCAGTTCTTCTCGAATTGGATCGATCGGCGGGTTGGTGACCTGCGCGAACAGTTGTTTGAAGTAGTTGAACAACAACTGCGGCTTGTCCGACAGCACGGCGAGCGGCGTGTCGTTGCCCATCGAACCGACCGCTTCCTGGCCATTGATCGCCATCGGCGCCATCAGGATGCGCAGGTCTTCGAGCGTGTAGCCGAACAGCTGCTGGCGGGTGAGCAGACTGTCCGCGTCGCACGCGGGTGGCAGCGTCTTCGGATCCGCGGCCGGTAGTGTGTCGAGCTTGACGAGATTCTCCGCCAGCCACTGACGATACGGTTGGCGCGCCGCCATGCTTTCCTTGAGCTCGTCGTCGTCGACGATGCGGCCTTGCGCGGTGTCGACCAGAAACATGCGGCCGGGTTGCAGGCGGTTCTTCAGCACGATGTCCTCTGGCGGGATGTCCAGCACCCCGACCTCCGACGCCATGACGACCAGCCCGTCTTTGGTGACGACGTAGCGTGACGGCCGCAGTCCGTTGCGATCGAGCACGGCGCCGATCACGGTGCCGTCGGTGAAGGCGATCGACGCCGGACCGTCCCACGGTTCCATCAGGCACGCGTGGTACTCGTAGAACGCGCGCTTGGTATCGCTCATGCTCTCGTGCTTCTGCCACGCCTCGGGGATCATCATCATCACCGCGTGCGCCAACGAGCGGCCGGTATGCATGAGCAGTTCGAGCGCGTTGTCGAACATGCCCGAGTCGCTGGTGTCGAGATTGATGATCGGGACGATCTTCTTGATGTCATCGCCGAACAGCGGCGAGGCAAACAGCTTCTCGCGCGCGTGCATCCAGTTGATGTTGCCGCGCAGCGTGTTGATCTCGCCGTTGTGGGCGATGAAACGATAGGGATGCGCCCGGTCCCACGACGGGAAGGTGTTGGTGCTGAAGCGCTGGTGCACCAGCGCCAGCGCGCTGACGAACGTCGGGTCGTTCAAGTCGCGATAGAAGGCCGGGATCTGGTTCGGCAGCAGCAGACCCTTGTAGCAAATCGTGCGTCCGGAGAGGCTGGGTAGGTAGAAGCTCTCCGAGTCCTTCAGGTCGGACTCGCGAATCGCGTGCTCGACGCGTTTACGGATGACGTAGAGCTTGCGCTCCAGCGTCGCTGGATCGTTGACGCCGCGGCCCGCGCCGATGAAGATCTGCCGGATCTCGGGCATCACCTCGCGCGCCACCGGACCCGGGGCGTTCTCGTCGACCGGCACGGTGCGCCAGCCGAGAAACTTCTGCCCTTCTTCGTGGATGATCTTCTCGAAAGTTTCGAGGCAGACGTTGCGCTCGCGTACGTTGCGCGGCAGGAACACCATGCCGACGCCGTACTGGCCGGGGGCGGGCAGGGCGATGCGCAGCGGCTTGCACGCCTGCTTGAGAAATTCGTGCGGTATCTGCAACAGCAGGCCGGCGCCGTCGCCGGTGAGCGGATCGCAGCCGCAGGCGCCGCGGTGCGTGAGGTTCTGTAGGATCTGCAGCCCCTTCCGCACGATGTCGTGCGAGCGGACGCCCTTCATGTCGGCCACGAAGCCGACGCCGCACGCGTCGTGCTCGAACCACGGGTGATACAGCCCTTGCGGGCACAGTCGCCGCGCCTGTGTGCTCATGATGACGCCCTCTTCAGATTGGTCGGATGTCGCTCACCGTTGCGGCGCACCCGCTTGGTCTCGCTCTCCTTCTGCAGCGGAAGCGATATCTGCGTGCGCTCGGTGTGTGTCGACAACACCACCATCGTTTCGGTCCGCGTGACGCCCTCGATCGAGCGGATCTTGCGGATCAGGTCCTCGAGCGAGGCGGTGTTGTGCGTCTTCGCCTTCAGCAGCAGAGTGTGTTGGCCGGTGACGTGGTGACACTCGAGCAGCTCCTCGAACGCGGACACCACACTCTCGAATGCCGCGATCAATTTGGGATGACTGATGTCGACGCCGATGAAGCCGGTGACATCCTTACCGACCTTGCGCGCGTCCAGGATCGCGCGATAGTCGAGGATGACCCCGCTCTCTTCGAGCTTCTTGACGCGCTCGATGACCGACGGCGCCGACAGCCCCACCTGCTCGCCGATTTTTGCGAGCGGCAGCTTGCAGTCATCCTGCAGGATACTGAGGATGTGGAGGTCAGTGGCGTCGAGGCCCACTTCTTCCGAGCCGAGTTTCATTAGGCAACCTCGCTGTATTACCGAACGAAGTGCCAGAGTATGGTGCCGATGTCAATGGTTTCTTCGGGAAGACCGACATTCGGCCACGGACGTTGGAACGATGAAGCGCGCCCGCGGATTGGCGATCGCATCGCCGACCGGAGTGTCGCGCTCTTGCAGGGCAGCGTGACGGATACCGGCGTGGGGATTGCCCCAGAAGATCGCGCGAAGATCTTCGAGCCGTTCTCGCGGGCGCACGCCGCCAGCTGGCGCACCTTTCGGTGGCGCGGGGTTGGGCTTGGCGATCTGTGCTCAACTGGTGCAGCTGATGGGGAGCGCTCGCTGTCGAGCGCGAACGCGACCGCGGCAGTACGTTTCGTTTTACTGCGCACTTCGGGCTCTCGTGAACGAGATCTCGGGTAGGTACAGATTTTCGTGCCGACCGGGATCGCTCGCCCGATCCTCTCCACCGTGTGCGGTTGGGTTGACCGCCGTCACGACGCGCCGCTGTCTTTGGACTTGCGATCCGCTATAAGAGCCCGACGCCGCGTGTCACGATGCGGCAGGTCGTACAAGGAGACAGAAGGCAATGGCAGAGCAATCGCGCGGCGGCTTCGCCGCGGTGTTGATCATCATGATCGTCGCCCTTGCGTCGGCGGCGGGGAACGTATCGGTGTTCGTTCACGGCGGCGCTGGGATCGTTTCGATCGACGAGGTCAGTCACGCGCTGCGGCAATGCGCGCCGTGTGTCATCTTTCTTGCCGGCACGCCCGTTGTGGCCGGTCTCGTGCTGGCCGCCTGGTCGATGCGCCGGGCGCGCCGCGTCGTCCATCCAGCGCAACCGATCGAGAGCGCGCGCCCGGGGCCGCCATCGCCCGATGCCGCGCTGCGCATGCTCGCGCTGTTGCAACACGAGGGTCGTTTGATCGACTTCCTCGAAGAAGACATCGCCGCCTACGACGACGCGCAGGTCGGTGCCGCCGTCCGTTCGATTCACGAAGGTTGCCGCAAGGTGTTGCGTGAGCGCGTCCAGCTTCAACGCGTGATTGAGAAGGAGGACGGGGCCACCGTCGAGGTGCCCGCCGGCTTCGATCCCGCCACCATCCGCGTCACCGGCAACGTCACCGGAGCGCCGCCGTTCCGCGGTACGCTGCAGCACGGCGGCTGGCGCGCGGTCAAGATCACGCTCCCGGAGTCGGCAACCGACGCCGCCATCGTCGCGCCGGCGGAGGTGGAGATTGCATAACGCGAGTGGTGCTGGTGAGTCGTGACTGGCCCCTGACCCCCGACACCTGACATGAGCTTCGTTGTCGGCATCGACCTCGGCACCACCAACAGCGTCGTGGCGGTCGCGGGTGCGCACCCCGCCGGTGCGGGCCGGCGCGGGGGCGGGGGTAAGCAACTGGGGAACCCCGGCGCCGGGG
>JBGOUW010000667.1:0-2572 GCA_041477755.1 Binatia bacterium | reverse complement strand
TCGTCGAAGCGATCGACGTTGAACACCGCCGCCGAAGCAGACGGCGGACGCAGCGTGCCGACGCCGAGGACAATCACGCTCACGCCGATCGTGCGAAGCCAAAGGCCAACGCGCTTCTGTCCGTCAGAGATGCTCACGTGAGATCCTCCCCCCGGCCGACAACGGCCCGCCATGCATGCAGGTCATTTGGTCGCATTGATCGCGGTTGGCGTCAAGGACAAACGCTACTTCGCGGTCGTAAAACCCGTCCAGCCAGCCCCCGGGCCCTCAACGACTAGCCGGCGTTCGCACCGCCAACCCGGCGCGATCGGTGCGCCGCCGCGTGGCGATGCCGCGGTCGCGTCATCGCACTGCAGCTTGGTCGCCGACCACACCGCGGTCAGCACCAACACTTCGTTTTCCGGCGGGGTAAACTTGAGTTCGCAGGAATCGGGGCCGGGGCATGCGCCGCCCGCCGGTTTGCCCGACGTGGCGCCCGGCGCCCGCTGCTGCAGCGACTTCTGGAATCGCTCAGCCCACTCGTGTTGTTGAGCACCGAACGCGGCCGGGCGGCCGGGTGTTGCTTTGCTGGGCTCGTCGGCACTGCGCGCCGAGCTGCTCAACAACAAGACGAGTCCGACGATCCACGCCCTGCGCATATGCATGTCTCCTCCCGCCAATTGAGCGTCGGGACATACTGCGGAACCGCCTAGGCGTCCAGCGCCCCTACCTATTCGGGGATGAATTGGATAAAACGCCGGCCGTGACCGAGCCGACTACTGCGCTGATCAATGCAGCGCGGGCGCTCGCCGACGGGATTCGCGAGCGCGCCGACCAAATCGAACGGGATCGCCGCTTGCCGCTCGAATTGGTAGGAGCGATTGCCGAAGCCGGCCTGTTCCGCATGTGCGTTCCCAGGCGTTTCGGCGGGAGTGAGGTCGAAGCGGCGACGATGGTGCGGGCCATCGAAGAGCTCGCCTACGCCGATGGTTCTGCCGGCTGGTGTCTGATGATCGCTGCCACCAGCGGATTGGTGAGTGGCTATCTGTCGGACGATGCGGCGCGTGAAATCTACAGCCCACCACGTGCCGTCATTGGCGGCGTGTTCGCGCCGTTTGGCAAGGCCATCGTGGTCGACGGCGGCTATCGCGTCAGCGGCCGCTGGCCATTCGCCAGCGGCTGCCAACACTGCGACTGGTTGATGGGCGGCTGCGTGGTGATCGAGAACGGTGCCCCACGATTGCTGCCAAACGGATTGCCCGACTCGCGGATGATGTTGCTGCCGACGGCCGAGGTCGAGATCCTCGACACGTGGACGGTCTCGGGTCTGCGCGGCACCGGCAGCCACGACATGCAGGTGGCGGACCGCTTCGTGCCGGCGGCGCGCTCGGTCTCGCTGATGACTGACCGCCCGCGTCACTCTGGACCGCTCTATGCGTTCCCCGTGTTCGGCATGCTCGCGCTCGGCATTGCCGGGGTTGCGCTTGGTGTGGCGCGCAACGCCATCGATGAGTTGACTCGGCTCGCCGGCGGCAAGACGCCGACCGGCAGTCGCAAGCGCCTCGCCGACCGCGCGTTGGTGCAGATGCAGGTTGCGCAAGCTGAGGCCACGCTGCGAGCGGCGCGCGCGTTTCTGTTCGGGACGATCGACGAAACCTGGCAGTCCGCCCTCAGCGAGGGTGCGATCGCCGTACAACAACGTGCGCTGCTGCGGCTCGCCGCGACTCACGCCACCATCAGTGCTGCGGACGTCGTCGACCTCATGTACAACGCCGGCGGGGGTACCTCGATCTACGCGACCTCGCCGTTGCAACGTTGCTTTCGCGACATTCACGTCGTCACCCAACACATGATGGTCGCGCCGGCGACGTTCGAATTGACCGGTCGCATCCTCCTCGGCGTCGACGCCGATACCGGGCAACTGTGACGGCCGGTTTTCTTTGTAGGGGCGACGCATGCGTCGCCCGCGAGGGGCCTTGCACAAGAAGGCCCTCGATAGGATCGCTTCGCGATCTACTGGGCAAACGGTATTGGGCTCTCGGAGAATACACCGCTCCCCCGAGTAGCCGCACTGAGTAGAAGCCGAAGGCTTCGTATCGAAGGGGGGCGTATCGAGGGGCAGCGATCTTTTGTGCAAAGCCCCCGCGAGGAAGGAAGCCCCGCAGCGATAGAGAGGAAGAATTCGCATCATGGACATCTTCGACGCCATCAACACCACGCGCGCGGTTCGGCGCTTCACTGCCGAGCCGGTGACTGACGAGGAAATCCTCATCTGCATTCGCGCCGCGACTCAGGCACCGAGCGGCGGTAACATTCAACCCTGGCAATTCCTGGTGGTGACAGAAGCGGCCACCAAGCGTGCGTTGGGCGACGTCTATCGCCGTGCCTACGCTCGCTACGAGCCGGCGCTGACGCGCGCGATGCCGCCGTTTCGCTCGGACGAGCATCGCGCCAGCTCTGAGCGCATGATGCGCGCCTCGCGCCATCTCGCCGAACATCTCGGCGAAGCGCCGGCGATGGTGCTGGTGCTGATGCCCAACATCTCGATGACGCTGAAGGACGAACAGGGGCCACTCGATGTCGGCACGCCGTT
>JBGOUW010000494.1:0-3783 GCA_041477755.1 Binatia bacterium | reverse complement strand
TGCGCGCTGATCAGGCGCAGCGTCTCGGTCGTGGCCGAGAGCAATGCCCGAACGTGCCGCGAGCTCGCGGTCGGTCCTTCGTCATCATGGGCATTTGCAGCACTCATGTGGGGAAGGTGAATAGGCTGTGCCGGGGGTTATGGTCAACCGCGCGGCGGTCCCACGCAGAATCGGCTTGGTTGGCGCCTCCGGGTTGGAGCGGGGGGAAACGAGTTCAATTGAACCTGGGGTTCGTAACCTAATGAAATAAAGCAAAAAAGTGGAGGCGGGGGGAATTGAACCCCCGTCCGGAAGCGGTCGACCTGGGCGTCTACGTGCGTAGTCTCGTGCTTTGATCTCGCGGGCGGAGCTCCCACGGACAAGATCTCTGCCAACCAGCTCGTAGGTTTTCGTCGGTGGCGCCCGAGCGCTCGCCACCGCTTATCCCGATTTGCGTCGCCTAGTCCCACCCTACGGGTTCGAGCAGGCTAGACGTGGTTGCCCTTAGGCAGCCAGTGCTAGAGGTTCGTCTGCGTTTAAGCAGCCCTGGGGTTTTACGGTACCCAGGATCCCGTGCACGCAACCTCGGCGTTCCTACCCCCGTCGAACCCAGTTCGCCCCCATAGCGAGTGACGAGTGAGCAGTGACGAGTGTTGAGTCACCGATCCTCAAAGAACGGTGCTCAACTTAGCGGCTGGGACACGCATCCGCAACCGAGAGGTTCCACGGCGCAAGGAGACAGATCGGTTACGTCATTGATCGCGCCGCCGTCGCATGGCGCGATCGACTTCTCGATCGGTCTCGCGTTCCTTGATAGTTTCGCGCTTGTCGTACTGCTTCTTGCCGCGTGCCACCCCAAGCTCGACTTTGGCGCGGCCGTTCTTGAAATACATCCGCAATGGAATCAACGTCAGGCCCTTCTCTTTCACCTTGCCGGTGAGGCGATCGATCTCGCGCGCATGCAGCAACAGCTTGCGCTTGCGGACGGGCTCATGGCCGAACTGTGCCGCCGGGTTGTACTCGCTGATGTGGGCGTTCGCGAGCCAGGCCTCGCCGCGCTCGATGCGCGCATGGCTGTCCTTGAGCTGCGCCTTGCCAGCGCGCAACGACTTGACCTCGCTGCCGGTCAGCACCAACCCGGCCTCGATGGTCTCTTCAATGAAGTAGTCGTGCCGCGCACGGCGATTGATCGTGATGATCTTCACGCCATCGCCTTGGGTGCGCGCCATGGCCGCACCCTAGCAGAAAACCGGTGGACTGCTCACTACCAGTTCACCACCCGCAGCTCGGCTTGCCCCGCGTGCTCGGCGCGGCGATCGACGATGCGGTTGCGGTCGTCGACGAAGACGACCTTCGGTTTCCACGCGCGCGCTTCGGCGTCGGTCATCCACCCAAAGGTGGCGATGATGACGAGGTCGCCTTGGTTGGCTTTGTGGGCGGCGGCGCCGTTGATGCACACCACGCCGGAACCGGGTTGACCGCGCAACGCGTAGGTGCGGAAGCGCTCGCCGTTGGTAACGTTCCAGATCTCGACTTCCTGATGCGGCAGGATATCGGCCGCGTCGAGCAGCAGCGCGTCGATGGTCACGCTGCCTTCGTAGTGCAAATCGGCGCCGGTGACGGTGGCGCGGTGGACCTTACTGCGCAGCATGTTGCGATACATCAGCCCTCTCCCCATGCGGCCGCTCGGCCGAGCATCGTATTGTCGATCAGGCGGGTGGACCCGAACCACACCGCCAGCGCGAGTAGCGTCGGCCCCGCAATGCGTTCGACCGGGCGCAGCGACTCGGGATCGCTCAGCGTCACGTAGTCGATGCGCGCGCGCGGTTCGCTTGCAATGAAGGTTCGCACGCGGTCGAGCACGATCGCCGCCGAGCGCTCGCCCTGTTGCAGGGCGGCCTCCGCAACCCCGAGGGCTCGCGACACGCAGCGTGCGGCCGTCCGATCTGCCGGCGCCAGGTACGCGTTGCGCGAACTCATCGCCAGCCCGTCGGCCTCGCGCAAGATCGACCCGCCGATGATCTCGATATCGAAATCGAGATCGCGCACCATGCGGCGGATCGTCACCAGCTGCTGGAAGTCTTTCTCACCGAAGACCGCAATGTGTGGCCGCACCGCGTTGAAGAGCTTGGCCACTACCGTAGTGACGCCGCGAAAGTGTCCCGGTCTGCGTTCCCCGCACAATCTTTGCGTCACGTGCTCGACGTTCACCGAAGTCTGAAAGCCTTCGGGGTACATCTCGGCGGCCAGTGGCAGATACAGCACATCGGTGCCGGCTTCGGTGAGCAGCTTGGTGTCGCGCTCGATATCGCGCGGATAGCGGTCGAGGTCTTCATTGTGTCCAAACTGCAGTGGATTGACGAAGACTGAGGCGACGACGTGATCTGCGTGCCGGCGCGCTTCGGCAACCAAGCTGAGATGCCCCGCATGCAGATAACCCATCGTCGGCACGAAGCCGATGCGCTGACCGCCGGTGCGGGTACGATCGGCCCAGCTACGCATCGCGCGGATACTGGTGATGGTTTCCATCTCGCTACCTCTGCCCGCTACCCCTGCGCCGCCACCTTGCCTGGCACCGGCGTGAGCGAGTGGAACGCGTGCTGATCGGTGGGAAACACCCCACTGTGCACGTCTTCCACATAGGCACGCACCGCTTCGCTGGCGACGTGCCACACTTCCGCGTACCGCTTCGCAAACCGCGGCGACATGCCCTCGCTCAGGCCGAGCACGTCGTGCAGCACCAAAATCTGGCCGTCACAATCTGGCCCCGCCCCGATGCCGATGGTGGGGATGCTGACGCGCTCGGTGATTTCGGCCGCAAGATCACGCGGGATGCCTTCCAACACGACGGCGAATGCGCCGGCATCTTCGACCGCCAGTGCATCGTCGATCACGCGTTCGCGCTGACCCACCTTCGAGCCGCGCTGACGTCCCTGCACTTTGTGACCGCCCATGCGGTGCACCGACTGCGGCGTGAGCCCGATATGCCCCATGATCGGAATGTCGACCGACGCGATCGCGCGGATGGTCTCTGCCACCGTCACGCCTCCTTCGAGCTTCACCGCCTCGACGTTGCCTTCCTTGATGAGACGGCCGGCATTTGCCACCGCATCGTGCACCGTCACCTGATACGACAGGAACGGCAGATCACCCACGACCAACGCGCGCGGTCGCGCGCGCGTGACCATGCGGCAGTGGTAGATCATCTCGTCCATGCTGACCGGCAAGGTGGTATCGAGCCCTTGCACGACCATGCCGAGCGAGTCGCCGACGAGGATCAGATCGATCCCGGCACTATCGACGATGCGGGTGAACGGAAAATCGTAGGCCGTGATGGCGACGATCGGTTCGCCCACGCCTTTGCGTTTGAGAAGATCCGGGACTGTGACTTTGCGCTCCATAACGCCTCCCGAACCGGTTGGAGGGGCCTTTGCCAACGCAAAGTCGGAGTTGAGATGAGTCGCGGAGGAGAAGTGTCGAGCTGGATTGAGTCGGCCGCCTTCTGACCGCTCGTACCCGAACTCCGCATCAACGAGTCACGAAACTCCGAAGTGCCGCTCCGTCTCGGTCCATCTGCCCGGCCGCAGCCGGGGGTTATTTGGATCCAAGCGGAATGTAGTGTTGCACTCCTTGCCCCATGCCTTTGATCTCGCGGATCAGGTCCGCCATCTCATCGGAGTTCGCCACGAAGTCGATCGCCGACGAATTGACCACCAGCAGGGGCGTTTCGTCATAGTAGAAAAAGTAGTCTCGATAGGCCTCCGCTACACGTTCGATGTACTCGGGCGCGATCCGCCGCTCGTA
>JBGOUW010000107.1:0-11578 GCA_041477755.1 Binatia bacterium | reverse complement strand
GTATCGGTCCCGTGTTCGCGATTCCCAAGCTGCTCAAGCAGCACGGACTGAAGATCGACGATATCGACCTCGTCGAGCTCAACGAGGCGTTCGCGTCGCAAGCGGCGTACTGCCGCGATCGGCTCGGCATCGATCCAGCGAAGTACAATGTCAATGGCGGCTCGATTTCCATCGGTCATCCCTACGGCATGACCGGCTCGCGCATGACCGGTACGTTGTTGCTGGAACTGCGCCGCCAGAAAAAGCGCTGGGGCATCGTCAGCATGTGCATCGGCGGCGGCATGGGCGCTGCCGGTCTGTTCGAAGCGATCAACTAGCTGGGTTTCGTCGATCCCTCATCAGTGCCATTCGCCAATCCCTCTGACGATCAAATTCGAGCGCTGCTGTCGCGGCGCTTGAGCATTGCGGTCGTCGGTTGCTCGCCTAATCCGGTGCGCGACAGTCATCGCATCGCCCACTTGCTGATCGAGCGCGGGCATCGGGTGTTTCCAGTCAACCCGCGCGCATCGGATGAGATTCTCGGGCTGCCGGCATATGCCGAGTTGCAGGAGATTCGCGAGCCGGTCGATATGGTCGACATCTTTCGCCGCTCCGATCAGGTCGGACCAATCGTCGACGACGCCGTCGCGATCGGTGCGAAGGTGGTCTGGATGCAACTCGACGTGATCGACGAAGTCGCGGCCGCCCGCGCACAGCAGGCTGGGCTCACCGTCGTGATGGATCGCTGCCCGGCGATCGAGTATCGGCGGCTGTTCGTTCTTTAGTGTCGTGTCTCACGGATGGCTGCGACACTGTTTCCCACCAGATATCCCGTTCCCCGTAGGGGCGACGCATGCGTCGCCCGCGAATTGACGTGGTCCACTGCGGAGAAGACGGAGGGCGATGCATGCATCGCCCCTACGCTTCGGAGATGACTACATGTTGTTGACACTTACGAGGCACGACACTAGCGGGCCGGACTCAAGGAGACCTTCGCCATGGAATGGGAGCTACTCAACGCGGAAGAAGTGATTCGCTGCCACGTGTTCACACTGCGCCGGCACCGCAGCCGCTCGCCACTCACCGGAGAGACGCATGACTTCGACGTCATCGAGACGCGCGACTGGGTCAACGTCGTTCCGGTCACGCCGGACGGGCAGCTGGTGCTCATCCGTCAGTTCCGCCACGGCATCGGTGCGGTGACCTTGGAAACGCCCGGCGGCATCACGGATCCGGAAGACCCGTCGCCGGCGTACGCCGCGGCGCGTGAGCTGCGCGAGGAGACCGGCTACGTGAGCAACCAGTTGGAGCCGCTCGCGACCGTCCATCCGAATCCGGCGATTCAGACCAATCGCTTGCACATCTTTCTGGCTCGCGATGCGCGCTTGGAGGCGGCGCCCGCCTGGGACGGGACGGAGGAGATCGCGGTGGAGTTGGTGCCGGTGGCGCAGCTGCCGGCGCTCATCAGCGGCGGAGCCATCACCCATGCGTTGGCGGTGACGGCCTTGCTGTTGGCGCAAGCGCGCCTGTGAGGCGCGCGGCGCGATCGGTAGCCGACCGCGCCGCGCGACATCGGATTACTTCTTGCGCCTACTTCTTCGACGCGAGTTCGTCGTCGATGATCGCCTTGAACTGAGCGGCCGGTTGGGCGCCACTGAGCAAGCGACCGTTGATCAGGAACGCCGGCGTGCCGTTCACGCCTACGGTGGTGCCTTCCTGCTGATCGGCCTTCACTTGCGCAAGTGTCTTCTGATTGTCGATGCAATCGGTTAGCGCCGCCTTGTCCACGCCGTCGCCCACCGCCGTCAGCACCTTTTCCTTGAGGTTCTGCGCAGTGATGTCCTTCTGATTCTGGAAGAGGTAGTTGTAGACCTTCCAAAATGCCTCGGGGTTCTGCTTGAACGCGCACTCGGCGGCCACCGCCGCCGGTTCGGCCCAGGGGTGGATGCTCTGCAACGGGAAGTTCTTGAACACCACCCGCACCTTGCCTTCGTATTCCTTCATCACTTCGTTCTCGAGCGTGCTATAGCCGCGCGAGCAGAACGGGCACTGGAAGTCGGAATACTCGACGATGGTGACCTTGGCATCGGCAGGGCCGCGACTCGGGCGATCCTTCAGCGAGATCTTCTTCGTCACCGCCTCGAACGGATTGACGGTGATATCCTCGACCGCGGCGAACACGACATAGCGGCCGTCATTGGACATGAGGAACGGCTGCTTCTGGTTGTTGGCGCCGCTAGTCATCTCGAGGACGCCTTCCTTGGCGCCCTTGATCTTCGAGTCCTTCACATCGGCGACCTTCGCCGTCACCGAGGGTGGCAGGTTCGCCTTCTTGCGGAAATACTCGGCGACCTTGTCGCCGTCGTCAGCGACGACCACGACCGGTGCCAGGGCGGCGAGCGTCCAAACAAGCGCAATCGTCATCGCGCGGAGTGCAATCTTCATGTGACTCCTCCCTTATGGGCAACGTGTTGACCCAGTAGTGTAATGGCCGCCCACGCTGCCAGCGTTTCTCGGCAACGTCAACCCCAGCAGGCTGCAATGCCTGCGACTACGGGCACAGGAGCAGCTCGGGTACCAAGCACGAATCGAATGACTCGTCGATTGTCCCGTCCGCATTGCTATCGATGCCAACCCCACCGCCGTCGAGATAGACGACGCGCTCATGCGCGGTTGAAGAATCCGCGCGCAGCGCTCCGCCTTGAAAACAGAGACTCCCGAAGCGCGAGATCATCGGCGTCAATGTGGCCAACGTCACCTGCTCGCCGAGGCAGTTCGACGTCACGCCGCCGTTCAGTTGCACCTCGACCGGGTTGAGGGTCGCGTCCTGACTGAATACGAAGGTGTCGAACGTCGCGGCAAACTGTTCGCCGCTCGCCAGTTCGGTGAATTGCGCCGAGTCGTTGAACGTCAGCGCGTACTTGAGCGGGATGCAATTCACATCGAATGCCACGATCGCGGCGTGCACCGCGGTGTTGCTGAAGTCGACACTCGCCCCGCGCCCGTCCGGCAGTTGCGTGCGTAGACCGCCGCTCAACGTCAAGTCGGCGGCGGTGATGAAACAGCTGCCTTCAAAGTTCGGCGTCGCCACGATGCCCGACAGATCAGCGGTCACCGTCAGGGTCGACTGATCCTCGTGGGTGAATTCGACGTGCAGCTTCGCGGTTGCAGCGATTGGCGGCAGCACAACGCACTCAAAGCCGCTGCCGCTCAAGCTGATCGATCCCGTGAGCTTGGCGACACCGTCAGGAGTGTTGATGACGCAGCCATCGGGATCGAACACGAACTGAATAATCACACCGCCGGGCCCGTTCGGTACGCACTGACGCATCACCGTTCCGCCACCGGGGCATGCGCCGGCGGCGCCGCCATCGCTCGCCGCTGACCCTAGCGCAGCGGAACTTCCGCCGAGCTGAAAGCCGGTGGCGATCGCGGTGATCACGGCCGGGATCGCGCCGAACGCGTCGGCGGCGATCGCCGCGTGTCCGGCGACCGCGCGCGCCAGTTGCCCCGGGGTGGCAGGCACCGTGGTCGCTGTCGCGGTCGCTGTGAGTGCGACCGTGAGAGATGGCGATGGTGTTCGCGTCGGCCCTCCACCGTCGTTGGTTGCGGTTACGCTCGCTGTCCGCGTCGCGGTCGCAGTGCCGGTGGGGGTTGGCACCGCCACACAGCCGAGCAACGCCGCGTTCACACCGCGGATCAATTCGTCGACGGTGACATCGTTGCTGTGATCGGTATCGAACGACGGGCAGCGGGATAGCGGGACAATTCCAAGCGCGACATTGACGCCGATGATCAGTTCCTCGACCGTGACTGCGCCATCGTCGCCGCAGTCGCCGATGCACGGCCCGAGCGTTGGCCGTGGCGTCGGCGTGCCGCACTGCATCCCGCAGCCGCCCGGACATGCGCCTGGACAGAAGGACACCTCTCCACCACTGCACTGCAACGGGGTGCAGGGCGTCGGTGTCAGCGTTGGCGACGGCGTCTGACTCGGTGTCGCGGTCACGGTAGATACCACGGGCGGATCGCCGAAGCTGAAATTAATGTTCGTGGTGTCGGGTCCGGCTACCACCGCACTGGCCGGCGGCGCAATCTTGTTGTTGTAGATCTGGAACGGTTCACCGAGATCGTGTTGGAAATTGCCGTTCACGTCGAAGAAAGCCATCAGGTAGTACGTGTTGGTGTCGATGTCGCCGATGAAGTCGTAACGGCCACCGTTGCTGTCGACTTCCGCCTCGTCGTCTCGATCGGCGGGTTGGGTGAGCGCGGCATCGACAAACCGCCGCACGATCAGCTTGTGATTCGAATCTACCTGGCCAAGCGCGCCGGAATACGTAACGGTTCCGGCGACGCCGGGAAGGCGCCCGGTGTCGTTGAAGGTGATGGTCAATCCGGCGCGCGGCAACGTGAGTGGATCGGCGGGAAAATGGAACCGGCCATTGAAAAGTTGGAACGGCTCGCCAACGTTGACGTTGTTGTCCGAGCCATTCGGCACCACATCCAAGATGACGGCGAGGTAGTAGTCACCCGCATTCGGCGCGTGCAAGGTGAAGTTTCCAGGGTTGGTCGTGACGTTCGTCTGGTCGACATCGGAATTGTCACCATGAAAGCTGGAATCACTGGACAAGATGAGTTGGATCGGACGCGACGCCGACACCGGCCCGTGGCTGCCAGTGTAGTGCACGGTGCCGGTGAGGGTCACGTTGCCGGCGCCGGGATCGCTGATCGTAAAGTTGATGTTGGTTTGGGTGGTACTCGGGATCACGGGATCGCCGGGAAGATCGCTCCTCGCGTTGTAGATCTGAAACGGCTCCTCTGCATCGAGCTGTTGGTTTCCGTTCCGATCGAAGTAAGCACACAAGTAGCGCGGAGTGTGATCGAAGATGATGAGGTCATAGTGGCCGGGGTTGCTGCTCGCCTTCGACTCGCCTCCGGCGTCGGCTGGGATCGTCAGATCGGCGTCCGCAAAAACATCCACGCGCAGGCGCGTGGCATCCGAAACCGTGCCCATGTGGCCAGTATAGGTGATCGTTCCGGCAATACCGGGGATGGCGCTGGTATCGTTGAACTGCAACGTGAGGCCGGTTCGTGGCGCAACGATCGGGTCGCCGGGAAAGCCGCTCCGGCTGTTGTAGATGCTGGCGGGCTCGCTCACGCTGGCTTGGCCGTCACCGTTCAGGTCGAGCACGAACGCGAGGTAGTACGTCCCCGCGGCCACGTCATAGTTGAAGCTGCCGCCGTTGGTGGTGACCGCGAAATGCTGGGGGTTGTCGTCACCGGGCGAGGGAGTGGTGAACAGAAACAACACAATTGGTGTGCTGACCGAGACCGTGCCGCGCGAACCGTTGTAGCGCACCGTCCCCGACAGCGGCGCCGCCTGCGCGCGGGCTGCACCGGCGAGGAGCGCAACGATCACAAACCATCGGGTGAGACTTTGCACGCGGCCGATCATTGCGCTCCTCCTCCGAATCCCAGACACCATCGAAACAACCATAGCAACAGCAGTCCCACGTTGACAGACCGGCGGCCATCCCCATATCGTCGCGCATGCCGATCACGTCGAGCCCCGACACCCGGATGTAGATGCGCGCGCTCCAGATTGTCCGCCGAATCGTTCAGCGCCTTCTCGCCACCGTGGCGCTGCTGCTCGTCGCCGCAATTCTCGCAGGCGGTGCGGCCGCGTACCTGACCGGTCGCGGCAGCAGCCTCACCTTCTTGAAGGTCGTGGTCACGCGGCTGGGAATCCTGTTCGACGGCCAGCGCACGGAAAATCTCACCATCGACGCCGACCTGTCTCCGGACAATCATCGGCTGGATGCGCACGCACGGCTCACGCTGCGCAGCAGCGGCGCTGCCCGGCAGCGCTTCTATTTCCTGCTCAACCCCGGCCTCACGATCCGCCGGGCGCAAGTTGCGAAGCGCGCGGCACCGCGAGTCTATCAACTGTGGATGGTGACCGTGGTCGATGTCGGTCAACCGGTGGCGGTGAACGACACGGTCGAATTGGATCTCGACTACGATGGCGACCCAACCGCGAGCGGCCTCGGTGCCAGCGACGCGCTGTGCGACGCGCGCGACGTGCTGCTGCCCGTCGATCAGTTCTGGTACCCGAACGACGTGCAGAGCTTCTTCAACGCCGACGTTACGGTCACGCTGCCGGCGCGGTTCACGCTCGTCCACAACGGCCATGAGCTGTCGCGCGCCGATCATGGCGACCGCCAGCGCGTCCACTGGCGCAGCGAGCGACCACTAGCGGGTATGGCGCTGGTTGCCGGATCGTATCAGCGCACCGCCGCCACCATCGCGAGCCCTGATGTGGCCGCGGTGCAGCTCTTCACCGCTGACGACGTTGCGCTCGACAGCCCCCTCGTCCTCCACGACGCCGCCGACGCGAACGCCACGCTCACGCGGCGCTTCGGCCCGTCGAGCTTTCCACAGCTCACCACGTTCGTCACCCGCCGCTTGCGGCGGGCCTTCAACGACGGCTCCGGATTGATGGGCGTACCGCTGCGCTCCTTCCGGCGCGGCGACTACGGGTTGCACACCGTCGCCCATGAGATCGCGCACAACTGGTGGGGCAGCACGGTTGCCGAAAAGTGGCTCACTCCCGGAAGCGGCGGCGAGTGGATCGTCGAGGGCTTCGCCGAGTATTCCAGCTTGCTCGTCAGCGAAGAGCGTTGGGGACGCGACGCGCTGACGCGGCGCATGGCGGAGGAGTTCTTCGACCCGGCTCGTCAAGGTGTGGTCGCCAGCATGTCGGTCCTCGACAACGCGTTCGCCGAGGCCAGCGCGCGCGACACTATCTACAAGAAGGGCGCGTACATCGCCATGATGCTGCGCACCGCACTCGGTGATCAAGTGATGGAAGCGGCGCTGCGCCAGTTCATCGAGCGCTTCCGCTATCGCCAGGCAAGCGATGTGGATCTTGAAGCCGTCGTCAAAGAAAGCAGCGGGCAGGATGTCGCCTCGTTCTTTGCCGATTGGGTACGCTCCGACAAACTCGCCGACCTGACGTTGGAGCCATCGGGCACCAATCAGGTGGATGTGGCGAACCGCGGCGAGGCGATGGTGGCGGGGACGCTTCCCTTGTGGGTGTTGAGCGATGGCGCGGCGGCGCCCGAGCAGCACGCGGTGCGGGTCGGCGAGACCGTCGCGCTGCCGAGTGCCGGGGCGATCGCAATACTCGATCCGCAGCTCACCTGGGCCGACATGCTGCGCTTCAACAATCGCACACCGCGGCTGGCAGCTCCGCGTTTCGTCACCACCAGCGCGCGCGGGGAGGTATTGATTACCAGCGGCGAACCCAACCCGGGCGCTCCGGCAACGCTCGCGTTACGCACCGCGGATGGCAAGCCAATCCATTCGTGGGAGTTCGAGCGCGGCGTGGTCGAGGCGCCAGTGTTCTCGATCGACGGCAGTCGCATCGTGGTCAGCTCGCTCGAAGCCACCGGCGAGTGGCCGGCCATCATCGCGCTCAACGGCGTCGACGGTAGCCGGAGTGTCATCGGCAACGGCAGCAATCCTGCGTTCGGACGCAACGGCAGCATCATTGCCACGAACGGCGAGCGCCTGCTGCGCTTTGACGAGCACGGCCGACAAACGCTCCGCCGCCATCGCGGGCAGCGCATCGACTCGTCGATGCCGTCTCCCTCCGGTCGTTGGATTGCTTACGTGGCCGCGCGGGGGAGCCGCATTGACCTACGCGTGTGCGACGACACGGGTGCGACGGATCGGTCGCTGCTCACGTGGGACCGCGATCGTGTGCTCCTGCGTTGGGCAGCGGACGAGTCGCGGTTGTACGCTGTGATGGGCGGCAACTGGGATTGGCAGATCTGGGACATCCCGCTCGACCAAGCGCCGGTGCGCGTGCTGGTCCGCGATGCCGCAGCAATCCGCGATCTCGCCATCAGCCCCGACGGTTCGCAGCTGGCGTTCACCGCCGCGCCATCACTGTCGCGGCCGCTGCTGTCGCATCAGCTGTTTGCGCTCGACCTCAAGAGCGGCCGTGCCCGCGTGCTCGATGCCGATCACGATGTGCGGCAACTTGCGTGGGAAGGTGGCGATGCGTTGCTCGCCATCACTGGATCTAGCGAAACGCCCGTGGCGATTCCGGAACCACGCGCGCTGCGCCGCTTCCACCTCAGCAACGGCAGCAGTGAAGCGGTAGACATTAAGCAGTAGCGGCAGCGCGCCTACTGCCCTCTGTCGCCTGCCTACTATTCAGTCACGCGCCTTCGCGCGAACGGGCGACGTTCGCGTTCGGCTCGGGCGGCAGATTGAGCACCTCGTTGGGGAAGAGGTCGACCATGTACTCGACGACGTTGCGCATCGCGATGACCCCGACCGGCCGATTCGCGGCATCGACCAACGGGATGTGCCGGAAACCGCCGACCACCATTTTGTTGAGGGCATAGGCAATGCGGACGTCGAGCGACAACGTCTCGGGCGCCGCGGTCATCACACTCTCGACCGTGCGGCGATCGATATCGATGCCACTGGTGGCGACTTTCTTGAGCACGTCGCGCTCGGTGAAAATGCCGACGAGCCGGCCGTCGCGCTCGATCAGCACACAACCGACGCCGTCGTCGTTCATGCGCTCGATGGCCTCCCGCACACTCGCGGTCGGCGGCAGGTTGATCGCCGACCGCAACGTCGCCAAGGCACCAATTGGTTTACTCAGGATTGCCGTCCCCAACGCCCGCGCCTCCTCCACCCGTTCTGCGGCAATCGCTTCTTCTTCAAGGATGGCTTCTTCGTTCATCTTCGCCTCCTGGGGCAGGACGTAAGGCCACCATAGCACAGACGCACCGCCGGTTGACACTGTGGCGCGCGCGCGCCAAAAGCTCCGCGGTACCCCCCATGGATCCAGGCAAGCAAGCAGAACTCGAAGCGGCCCTCACGCTGATGCCGCGCAGCATCCGCGACAAGCTCGACCGCGTCGGCATCAAGCTCCACCTCAAGGAGTGGCAAGCCTTCAGCCTGGCTGAACGCACGCAGCTGCGCGATGCGCCGTGTGACAGCGCGAGCGATCTGGCCGCGTATGCCGCCATGGTCGAAGCGTTGGTGCTTCGCTGTACCGGTAAGCAACCCGATCGCCTGGCGATCAGCGAGCCATGATGCACGCTGAGACCGGGACGCACGCCCAGACATCGACGGCTGACGACGTACTCGCGGCCGGATCGATCGCGACGCCGTTCGGCGAGTTGTACCTCGCGACCTCGGCCGCCGGCGTTCGGCGCGTCAGACTGCCGGGCGCCTCCGCCGCCGCTCACTTCAAACAGTGGCTGGCCGACCATGCGGCCAAGGTCATCAGCGACAGTCCGCTGTTGCGCCAATCGCGTACCGAACTCGCCGAGTACTTCGCCGGATCGCGGCGCGCGTTCTCGGTTCCAATTGATCTGCGCGGGACCGAGTTTCAATGCCGCGTATGGCGCGCGTTGGTACGCGTCGCCTACGGCACGACCACCTCGTACGGCGCGATTGCGCGGGCGATCGGCGAACCCGGCAAGTCGCGCCCGGTCGGCGCCGCCAACGGCGCGAATCCGGTGGCGATCATCGTCCCGTGTCACCGCATCATCGGCGCTGACGGCTCACTCACCGGCTACGGCGGCGGACTGCCGATGAAATTGTGGTTGCTCAAGCACGAGGGAGCATTGATCGCATGAAGTCGGTCGTGCGCATTGCCAACGCCGGCGGCTACTGGGGCGACGACCCCGAGGCGCTCTACCGTCAGGTTGCGGGCGGGCCGGTCGACTACGTCACCTCGGACTTCCTTGCCGAGATCACCATGGTGATCTTGCACCGCCAGCGAGCCCGAAATCCGAAAGCGGGGTTTGCGTACGACTTCATTCAGCAACTCAAGCCGGCGCTGCAGCTCATCGCCGAGCGCGGCATCACCGTGATCGTCAACGCCGGCGGCATCAATCCGCACGGCTGCGCGGACGCGGTCGCCGCAGTGTGTCGTGAGGTCGGCGTTGCGTTACCGATCGGTGTCGTCAGCGGCGACAACATCCTCGATCGCCTCGACGAGCTGGAAGCGCATGGCGCGACGCTCGACCATATGGATGGCGTGCGCCCGTATGCCGAGATTCGCGGGAAGATCGTCGCAGCCAACGTCTACCTCGGCGCCAAGCCGGTGGTGGAGGCGCTCAAGCGCGGCGCGCGCATCATCATCACCGGCCGTACCACTGATGCGGCGTTGATTCTCGCGCCGCTGGTGCATGAGTTCGGCTGGCAGTGGGATGACTGGGATCGCATCGCCGCGGGCATCGTCGCCGGGCACATCCTCGAGTGCGGCGCGCAAGCCACCGGCGGCAACTTCACCGACTGGCAGTCGTTGCCGTCGATGCTCGACATGGGCTATCCGATCGTCGAAGCCGCACCCGACGGCTCGTTCGTCGTCACCAAGCATCCCAACACTGGCGGCGCGGTGACCTGTGCGACGGTCACCGAGCAACTGCTGTACGAGATCGGCGATCCGACCGCGTATCTGACGCCGGACGTCAGCGCCGACTTCACCTCGCTTCATCTCGCAGCGGACGGAACCGATCGAGTGCGGGTGAGCGGTGTGCGCGGCACGCCACCGCCGAGCACGCTGAAGGCATCAGTCGTGTACAGCGACGGGTTCAAAGCCGTGGGCACCGCGCTGCTGTCGGGGCCGAACGTAGTCGCCAAAGCCACGCGGATGAGCGAGATGATCTTCCACCGTCTCGGCACCAACTTCGCCGAGCGCCGGATCGACTTCGTTGGCTACCGCGGCTGTTGGGGTAATGCGGCGCCCGACGTGGAACCGAACGAGGTCGTGTTGCGCATCGGCGTGCGGGATGCGGATCGGCGCAAGTTGGAGCGCTTCTCGATCAACTTTCTCGGTTTCGGACTGCAATCGCCGCCCGGGTTTGGCATCTTTGGCGGACGACCGGACGTGCAAGAGGCATTGGGGTTCTGGCCCGCACGAGTGCCGCGTGATCTGGTCACCGCCGAGGTGACGGTCCTCGACGGCGAGCGGCGCGAGCAGCTCGCGGTGCCGATGGCCCTGGTGGGTGCCGGAAACCCTCGCACCGCCGGCGCGACCGCGTTTGCAGCATCCAGCGCGGTGCGGGGCCCGACACAACCCGCGAAGCTCTCGGCAATCGCTTACGCGCGCTCCGGTGACAAGGGCGATCATGCCAACGTCGGCGTGGCGGCGCGGTCGGATGCGGCGTTTGCCTTTCTCCGCGCAGCCCTCACGCCCGAACGGGTGAAGCAGTACTTCGCCGATCTCGTGCGCGGCGATGTGGTGCGCTACGAGCTGCCGAACCTGCGCGCCTTCAACTTCGTGCTCCACAACGCGCTCGGCGGTGGCGGCACGCTCTCGCTGCGCGTCGATCATCAGGGCAAGACCCTCGCGCAGGGCCTGTTGCAGATGCCACTCGACGTCCCCGTGGCTGTGCTGAGCGGCAAGCAGATCTGACAACCGACGAAGGGATGTGAAGCGTCATGATCGCAGGACAAGACAACAAGGCGCTGTCGGTCGCGTGTGCCGCCTGCGGCAAGGAGTTCCCCACGCAGCGCCACATGAACGCGCCGGAGATCACCGGCTACCCCGTGCGCGTACGCGGTG
>JBGOUW010000521.1:0-3563 GCA_041477755.1 Binatia bacterium | reverse complement strand
ATCGGCGTGTTCGATTCCGGCATCGGCGGGCTGACCGTGCTGCACGAATTGATGCGCGAGCTGCCGCGCGAGCAATTCATCTATCTCGGCGACACTGGTCGCTACCCGTACGGTAGCAAGTCACCGGAAACGGTGCGCCGCTACGCGATCGAGAACACCGATTTTCTGCTCGAGAAGGGCGTCAAGCTCTTGGTGGTGGCGTGCAACACCATGTCGTCGGTGGCACTCGATGCGATTGCCGAGCGCGCGGCGGTACCGGTGATCGGCGTGATCGAGCCCGGCGCCGCCGAGGCACTGCGCGTCACGCGCAACCGCCGCATCGGCGTCATCGGCACCGAAGCGACCATTGCCAGCGGCGCCTACACCCACGCGCTGCAACACCTCGCCGAACGGTTCGCGGGTGACGTTGAGATCTACACCCGTGCCTGTCCGCTGTTCGTACACCTGGCCGAAGAGGGCTGGGTCGACAACGAGATCGCGCGCAGCGCCGCGCGCCGCTATCTCGGTAGCTTGCGCCAGAGCGGCATCGATACCCTGGTCCTGGGTTGCACGCACTATCCACTGCTCCGCGCAGTGATCGGCGAGGTGATGGGACCGAAGGTGCAACTGGTCGACTCGGCCGGCTCAACCGCGCGGGCGACCCGTGCGATGCTGACACGCAAGCGCCTCGCGCGTCGCAGCGGCAGCGGTGCGGTCTGTTTCTTCGTCACCGACGTACCCGACCGCTTCATCAAAGTCGGCCAACGTTTTCTCGGCGAACAGGTCGAGTCCGCGGTGCGCATCGAACGGTGAGGCTGGGAGTCACGCGCGCAGCCAGCCCGGAGCGTCGGGCCCTACGTTCTGTGTAGCCGCGGCGGCGGTGTAGCGAAGGGTGAAGCGATCTCGTGGCGCCTGGCGTTGTCGCCTTACAAAAACAACCTCACCTGTGACGGACTATACTCCAATCACGAGTGAGTGATGCGCTCTTGCCCACCCATGAACGGGCGCAGCACTTCCGGAATCACCACGCTGCCATCGGTCTGCTGGTAGTTTTCGAGTACCGCGATCATCAGGCGTGGGAGGGCGAGGCCGGAGCCGTTGAGGGTATGCACGAATTCCGGCTTGGCGTTCGCCGACGGGCGATAACGGATGTTGGTGCGGCGCGCTTGGAAGTCGGTGCAGTTGCTGCACGAGCTGACCTCGAGCCATTCGTTGCACCCCGGCGCCCAGAGTTCGATGTCGTACTTCTTCGCGGCGACGAATCCGAGGTCGCCGGTGCAGATGTCGATGACGCGATACGGGATCTCCAATCGCTTCGCAACCTCACACGCGTGGACCAGGATTTGATCGAGCGCCGCGGCGGAGTGCGCCGGCTCGACCAACTTGTAGAGTTCGACCTTGTCGAACTGGTGCCCGCGCTTGATGCCGCGCACGTCGCGTCCGGCCGACATCTTCTCGCGCCGAAAACACGGACTGTAGGCGACATCCGAGAGCGGCAGTAGACCCTTCGCCAGCACCTCGTCGCGGTGCAGGTTGGTCAGCGGGATTTCCGCCGTGCCGACCATGAAGAGATCGTCTTCCTCATCGCGGTAGATGTTGTCGGCGAATTTTGGCAGCTGGCCCGCCCCGTACAGACACTCCTGTTTGACCAACGCCGGCGGATAGATCTCGGTGTAGCCATGCGTGCGTGTGTGCAGGTCGAGCATCCAAGCGATCAGCGCACGCTGCAGTGCGGCACCGGCACCGCGCAATACGTAGAAGCGTGAGCCGGAGATTTTCACCCCGCGATCGAAATCGATGATCCCGAGTTCGGGACCCAATTCCCAGTGCGGCTTGGGCGTGAAACCGAACGGCCGCGGTTCACCTTCAGTGCGCAGCACCACGTTGGCGCGATCGTCGGCGCCCAGCGGCACACTCGCATCGGGCAGATTCGGAATGGCGAGCATCTGCTGATTGAATCGCGCCTCGACCGCTTCGAGCTCCGTCTCCAACGCCGCGATCCGTTCGCCCACCACGCGCATCTCGGCCTTGAGCCGGTCGCGCTCCGCCGGTTGCTGCTTGCCGATCGTGCGCGAGGTCTCGCTGCGCTGCGCGCGCAGCGACTCGGTTTGCGTGATCAGCTCGCGCCGTTGCTTGTCGGCGGCGAGCAGGTCATCGACGACGGTGGCAGCGACGCTGAGCTTGTGCAGCTCAGCCTTCACAAACTCCGTGCGGTCGCGGATGAGTCGGATATCGAGCATGGTGAGCGACCGCTTACCGCACATGCCTCTTGGTCGCAACGCGGCAAACGCACCGCGCTCGCCATGGCCGGCTACGAGTCCCGATCCAGATACCGCTTCACCAATCCCTGATACGCATCGATGCGGCGGTCGCGCAGGAAGGGCCAGTGCTGGCGAGTCTCCGCGATGCGGGCGAGGTCGCACGGCACCAGCAGGATCTCCTCGCGGTCGTGGCTGGCGCGCGCGAGCAGGCGGCCGAACGGATCGGCCACAAACGACGCGCCCCAGAACTCCAGCGTGCCTTCGATGCCGACGCGGTTGACCACCGCGACGAACACGCCGTTGGCGATCGCATGACTGCGCTGAATCGTCTGCCAGGCGTCGTGTTGGGCGACACCGAACTCCTGCTTCTCGCTCTGATGCCAGGCAATCGCCGTCGGATAGCAGAGAATCTCTGCGCCGCGCATCGCCGTTAGCCGCGCGGCTTCGGGGAACCACTGGTCCCAACACACCAGCGTGCCGACCTGCGCATGCTGGGTCGCGAAGGTCTGAAAGCCGAGGTCGCCCGGCGTGAAGTAGAACTTCTCGTAGTAGAGCGGATCGTCGGGGATGTGCATCTTGCGGTACAAGCCCCTGATCGATCCGTCGACATCAATCACCACGGCGGTATTGTGGAACAGACCGGCGGCGCGTCGCTCGAAGACGGAGGCGACGATAGCGATCCGATGCGCGACCGCGAGCGGCGCCAGCGCGGCGGTCGTCGGACCGGGAATCGGCTCGGCCAGTTCGAAGTTGGCGTGCTCTTCGGTCTGACAGAAATAGCGCGAGCGGAACAGTTCGGGAAGGCACACGATCTGCGCTCCCTGCTTCGCCGCGGCTTCGACGCGTTCGACCGCGGTGCGCAAGTTCACCGCCGGATCTTCGGCGCAGCGCATCTGAATCAGCGCGATGACTACCGGGGCCGAGTCCTTCGTCGCCATCACGGTTTACGTTTCACGTTTCAGGCGCGTCGGCAAGGCGCGCCAAGATGCGCAATAGGGTCACGATGCGCAACGACTCACTGGTTGATCAGTCGCCGTGTGATCGTGATCGCTGCCGGGCCGCGCCGTTCGTCTTCCCACGCCACGTAGAGCACACGCCCGCCGGGCGCGATCTCGTCCACCGCAAGCGTCGGACGGTACTGGTTGCTCGGATCGCTGCCGCTATCATCGACGCGCTCATCGGCCTCGAAGCTCTCGCCGCGATTGCGGCTGCGCGCAACGAAGATGTCGTTGTCGCCGAAGCGGTTGTCCTGCCATGCGACGAACAGATCGTCGCCGCTGACGGCGATCGTCGGCTGCCACTGATTGTTCGGCGTGTCATGAT
>JBGOUW010000539.1:0-3374 GCA_041477755.1 Binatia bacterium | reverse complement strand
TCGGCCACCGCTCCGTCTTGCGGGAGATGCGCGCGGATCACCTCAAGGGTTGTTTCATACGCGCACAGCGCAGTCTGTTCTTCCACCGACTCAGCGTTGCGGTACCAGAACTCTTGGCTCGGATCGATTCCCAAGCTGACGTTGTAATACGTAAAGCTCATGGCAATTCCGGCTGCAAGCCCAACTCTGCCAGTGGCATGGGCTGATCGCGCAGAGCATCGAGCATTCCACGTACCTTGAGCACCACGCCTTGCTGTTCGCCACTCCACCATCGCCGCACATACTGGAATGGCAGCGTTCCCAGTTGAAAGGCGATGAACCGAAGCACCTCGTGCCAGCGTGCATGCTTGCGCACGAACCGCACCATGTTGCGTCCAGCCAAGTATTGTCGCGGTGTCACGTACCCTTTGCCTCCCGAGCTACGATGGCCTTTGTGCAATATCCGCGCAGCGGGAGCAAATACCACCCGCCACGATTGCTCGCGTGCTGAAGTGCACCAATCAACATCCTCATGGTAGGCGAAGAACGCTTCATCGAAGAGACCGATCTGTTCCAAGGCTTGCCGGCGCAGCAGCAAAGCCGTTCCCGGCACCCACTCGACGTCCCGCTGCTCCGCGAAGCGCTCGCCATCGCGCTCGTAGTAACCGATCAATCGGACGAGACCCTGTCGGTACGTGACCTCACCGTACGCCACCCACACGAGCGCGGGATCTTCAAACGCCAACACCTTGATTCCAACCACCGCGATGCGAGAGTCGCTTTCCGCCGCCGCGACGGCAGCGGTCACGAAGTCTGGTTCCACCACGGTATCGTTGTTGAGGACGAATACGTAGTCGTGCCCGCGCTCGAGCGCGTAGCGAATGCCGACATTGTTGCCGCCAGCGTAGCCTAGGTTGCGGTCGTTCTCCAAGTAGGTCGCCGTGGGGTACGCGGCGCGAATCGCGGTGCGCGGCGATGGATGTGAGCCGTTGTCGACGACCACGATCTCCGCCCGCGGATAGGTCACGCGCTTCAGGCTCTCGAGGCACTCGATCGTGTCGTCAGTACCGTTCCAGTTGAGCACTATCACGGCCACACTCGGAGACTGCTCTGCTGTCATGCCGATTCATCCATAACGGTGCGGTAAACATCGCACGTCGCTCGCGCCGTGTGATCCCAGCGGTATCTGCCCGCGCGATCGAGGCCCCGCTGGCGCCACTGAGCGCGGCGTTCGTCGTCGGCTGCCAACACATCGAGCGCGGCCCGAATCGCAGGCGAATCGAGGCGATCGAGGAGCAGCCCGACGCCATCGACTAACTCGACCGCCGCGCTATTTCCCCCCGCCACCACCACACACCCACACGCCATCGCTTCAAGCAAGGACAACCCGAACCCTTCATACGCCGATGGGCTGATCAGCGCGAGCGCGCGGCGATAGAGCGTCGCCAGCTCAGAATCCGAAACGGCCCCGAGATAGCGCACGCGCGGCGGGGGGTGCTCGACAAAGGTCGGCCGGTAGCCGGGACGTACGCGTCCCGCAATCAAGAGCTGCCAGTCTGCGGGTCCACTCCAGCTCCCGAACGCGTCGACCAACGCCTCCACGTTCTTCCGCGGTTGGATCGTGCCGGCGTACAAGATGTAGCGGGGTGGTAGTTGCAGTCGCTGGACCGTCGCGGCATCGTCCGCTTCGTGCGCTGGGTGGAACTCCGTCGTCACGCCGAGCGGGATGGCGACGACACGTTCGGCCGGCAGGCAAAAATGGTTCGCGATGTCTTGGCGAGCATGCGCGCTGTCGGCTATGACACGCGCGGCATGGCGGATCGTTCGCGGCAGTTCCCAGCGTTGGTGCAGGCGTTGTAGCCAGGCAAAGCTCTCCGGGTAGTGGTACACCGCTAGATCGTGAATCGTCACCACCTGACGACACTCCATCCTACCAGGCAGAACACCCTTGGTGCCGTGATAGACATCTGGACGATGGCGGCGCACCAGCCGGGGGATCACGACGTGGTCCCACAGCGGTTGCGCGAACGAGGCAGGCAGCGGGGCATGAATCACGACCACGTTGCCGCCGCTGACGTTGATCGCAGCGGGCGCATCGGCAAAGACCAGGATCTCGACGTCCCTTGGCGCCAGCGTCGCCAGAGCGTGAACGAGTTCGCGGGCATAGGTTGCGGGGCCACCGAGCACCCCGAGCACCGCACCGATTGCGACCCGCATTGCCGTGTCACAAGGCCTGCGGCACGGGCGTGGGTGCGCCCGTGCGGCCGCGCCATCCGCCGCGGAACCCGCGCCCGAGCGCGCGCACGATGTCGCCACGGCCGCGCAGTGCGTACCAGGTCATGCTGCTGCCGATGAGCGCACCGTAGAGTGGCCAGAACCCTACCCAATCGACCAAGCCGCCGTGCTTGCGCATCAAGTAAAGCAAGTTGCGGCTCTTGAGTTCCGCACTTAGGGGCGTGAAGCCGCCCGCGAAGCCGCGCATTCCATCGTGCGTGACCTCCGCCGCGGGCACGCAGAGAATCTCGTACCCGGCGTCGCCGGCGCGTAAGCAGAGATCGACTTCTTCGTAGTAGGCAAAATACGCTGGATCGAATCCCCCGACCCCTTCGAGGCAACGGCGCGTCAGCAGCAACACGCATCCCACAAGACCGCTGACCGCGTACGGCTCCGAGCGTTTTCGCCGGTAACGTAGCAGCGTGCGCGGCACGCACAGCAACGGCAGAATGATCCGTTCGCCACGTGACTGCTCAGCCCCGCTCTGCGCGTCGACCACAACGGGCCCGAGCACGCCGGCGTTCGGATGCATCCGGGCGGCAGCCAGCAAACGCGCCAGTGCGTCAGCCTGCAGCACGACATCTTGCGTGAGCACCATAACGTACTGCGCCCCGAGTTGCAGGGCTCGTTCAATCCCGATGTTGTTGCCGCCGGCGTAGCCACGGTTCACGGGCAGCTCGATGAGCTCAACATCTGCGACGTTGCCGTAGCGTTGGCGCAGCCGCCCACGCTCAACCGATTCGGAGTCATTGTCCACCAGCACGATGCGGTAGTCCGCCAGCCGTTGCGCGCGCATGGACTCGATACAGCGGTCAGTCCGCTCGCCGCCGTTCCAGCTCACGACGACTACGACAACCGCAGGAGTCATCGTCATCACCCCGCCGCCGCGATCGCGTCGCCGACGACCACGGCCAGCCGTTCGCCCTGCCGCGCGGCACTATACCGGTCATGCATCAGCGTTTGCGCATTGCGCGCAAGCCGTTCGCGCTGCGGCCGATCGGCCGCCAGGTCACGGATCGCGTCGGCTACCGCCGAAGCACTACCGGCTGGAGTCAGACGGATCGTCTCTCCATCGACGAACACCTCCCGAATCGCCGGCGAGTCGGCGCTAATGATGGCGC
>JBGOUW010000123.1:0-10734 GCA_041477755.1 Binatia bacterium | reverse complement strand
GCAGCGATTCGCTCGCCGCCGGCAACTCGCGCCCGCGGGCATCGAGCGCGTACAGCAACAGGAAGACGGCGGCGCCGACCGCCCAGCCGATGGCGGCGAGCTGGGCGTTGAATTGAACGGCGAGCGAGTATTGTCCGGCGACTGCCGCGGCGAGTGCGATCAACGCCAGGAGGGAACGAACGGCGGCGTTTTCACCGACCTTCGCCATACGCAAAACGGACGAGCTTGTGTTCGAGATCGGAGACCACCAGTTCTTTCGTCACCGGATTGAACGCGATGCCCATCGGGGTTTCGAACTGCGCGGTCGGGATCGTCTTGCCGGTGATCGTCCGCAACAGCTTTCCGCTGGCGTCGTAGGCGCGCACTTCTTTCGCGCCCGACACGGTGACCCAGATCGTCCCCTTGGGGTCGATTGCGACGTAGGGCTCGGCGTAGACCTGGCTCAGCCAGCCGGGCACCGGGAAACTGCTGACGAACGCGCCGTCGCGGCTGAAGATCTGCAGCCGCCCGTTGCCGTTGTCGCAGACGTAGACCTTGCCCTTGCTGTCGACCGCAACACCGGTCGGCTCCCAGAACTTGCCGTCTTCGCTGCCGTGCGCGCCCCAGGTCGCTTCCAGTTCGCCGGTCGGCGAGAAGCGCACGATGCGGTTGTTGCCGGTATCGGCGACGAACACCGCACCGGTGCCGTCGATCGCGATGCCGCGCGGGCCGTAAAATCCCGACCCCCACTCGCGCACGTACTGACCCTTGTCGGTGAATACCTGCACGCGATGGTTCCAGGTATCGGCGACGTAGACGTTGTTCTTCGGACCGACGGCGATACCGCAGGGATCTTTGAACTGGCTCGGCAACTCGCCGTGCTCGCCCCAGGCGAGATCGAACTTGAGATCCTTGTTGAACTTCTGAATCCGCGCGTTGCCGAAGTCGCAGGCGTACACCGCGCCGGTGCTGTCGATGGCGACGCCGCGCGGCTGATGCAGCTGGCCTTCAGGCTCGGGGGCAGGGGCCGGGGCTTCATCGGCGGTGACGCGCGGGACTTCTTCGACCGTGGTCACTGGAATGGCCCCGGTGAAGTTGCCGGTCACCGCGTAGATGCTGACGCCGGAGTTCTCGTAGATCGGGGTCAGCAGGTTGCTCCAAGTTTTGAACTGCTCGATGTTGGCGCCGTTGTAGGTGCGGCGTTCGAGCGGGCCGACGTACACCATCGCGACGTGGTAGCGCTCAAGCGCGGCGCGCACCTGTTCTTTGTTGTCGCTGGTGTAGATGAGCTTGATGTCGTTCTTGCGACGGTTGACGTCCGGCTGCGTCGCTGCGCGCTGAATCACATGATACTCCCAGCCCAGGACAGTCGGCAGGCCGGTGTTCATCGAGACGCGCGAGAATTCTTGGTACGAGGGCCCGAAGGCTTCGACGATGACGGGAATGCCGCTGATGCGCTCGTTGAGCCACTTGTACGACGCGACCTCGTAGGGGTCGTGCTCGTCGAGATAGAGCGTGCCGTTGAGCGTCGGCTTCGGCGTTTTCACGCGATCGGTAGTGAGCACGCCGTAGGTGCCGGACACGCCGGTGAAAACCGCGACTGCCACCAGCACGACCAGTCCAACCTGCCAGGCGCGCCGCGCCATGCCGCTGAGCACCCGGCCACTCCACAACTCGGCCACTGCCGCCGCCGCGGCCCCCGAGAAAATGAGCCACGAGTCGAGATAGAACTTGAAGATGGTGTTCATGCGGTCCCACACGAACACCACCTCGCAGCCGGCGGTGATGAAGCACGCGAACGCGGCCAGCGCGATCGGCACGCGATGGCGCGCGTCAGTGCGCGGGTGCAGCGCCAAGTGCAAGCCGAGCATCGCGATGATCAGCTCGAAGGCGCGCGTCGAGATGAACAAGCTGGCAATCGCGCCGGCGATCACCAATCCGATCATTGAAATACGAAACCAACCCAAGCGCGGCGCCGCTGGGGGCAGGGGAGGAACGACAGCGGGCACAACTGCCGGCGGCGCCTCGATCCAAGCGTTCTCGGCGACCGCCATGGCGGCGGGCGCGTTTTCCTCATCGTCCGCACTCTCCGCGGCGGGCGTCAGATTGCCCTCGACGGCCATCGGCAATGGATCTGTTGCCACAACCGGCCGCGGTTGCGGCATCAGCACGCGACGCCAGTTGGCGAAGAAGAATGGAACCAGGATGTAGAGGAACAATCCGAAAATCTGCAGGAAGTCGCGCGGCCGCGCGTATGGACCGACCTCCCAGCCGATGTTGCGCTCCGGTGGTGTGAAGTGAAACCAGAACGGGAGATAGAAGGCGTAGGCGACGATGACGACGAGGACCGCCGGCGTCAGCACGCGAGTGAAGAACTGTCCGATGAAGGTGAAGAAGCGTCGCCCGCTGCTGGCGCCGATCCAGTGGCAGGCGAGCAGGAACGGAAACACCAGCACGTAGGTCGGTGAGCTCCACCCGTTCGAGACCATCACGGTGCCCAGCGCGAGCCCGAGCAACAGCGTGAGCGCCGTGCGCGACGACGGCGCGCCGTCGGGCTCGCCAAAGCGCCGCCGCACCCACGCCACCACCAAACACAGGAAGGTGAGCGAGAACGGCATCACCATCACGTGGGCGTGCAGGTCGGCGAACAGGAAGCTCCACAGCGGGAACTCGTTGATGGTATCCTTGATCACGCGCGAGGTGGCCCAGAAGTAGTCGAAGTTCATCACGCCGCGCATGTAGTACTCGCGCGGCCCGGAGAGATTGCCGAGCAGGACGGTCAAGATGCCGGCCAGCACGCCGGTCTGCCAGCGCTTGGTGATGGCGTGGCCGAGAGCGAACGCGGCGACCGCGGTGAGTCCGCCGAAGAAGGCGATGGCGAGGTTGAACGTGATCGCGGGATCGATGTGGCAGACCTTGCCGAGCGCGGCGCTGATGAAGTGTCCGAAGTAGGAGTAGTTGAGATCGTGGCCGGCGAACCACGGCTCCGGCGGCGGCAGCGTGGTGGCGCGGGTCAACGTATTGAGGAACGAGAAGTCCATCGGCTTCTCGCCCCAGAAAATCTCCGGGTTGAACGCCCGCACGATCAGGAAGAACAGGAAGGTGCCCCAGAACAGCGCTTCGGCCGCGATCCATTCCCTACCGGCGTCGTCGCGACCGATGCCGTCGGTCGGCGTCGCGGTGCGCCGCGCGCGCAGCCAGCTCATCAGACCGAGTCCGCCCATGAGCAACGCGGTGGTCGCCAGCGTGCTGCGCGTGAAGTCGGCCTGCCCTAAACTCACTAGCAGCCACGGGACGTAGGCGAACACCAACACGCCGAGCACCTTCGCCAGGGCGTACGGACTCGCGCCCGCCAGCCAGCGGCGAGTGAGGGGATAAGTGGCGAGGGCGAGCGCTTCGATCAGCAACGCGAAGGTGAGGAAGGCGGGTAGGCTCGAGTGAATCGGTTCGCTGGCGACGCCGGCCGTGGCTTCGCCGGGACGGGCCAGCAGCAGTTCGTTGCGCGTCATCTGCCGCGATGGCAGGCCGTGCAGGATCTTGTCGAGCACCGCGTCGGCCGAGAGGTGACCCTCATTGCGGAAGATGAGCACCTTCGGGTGATCGTAGACGGTGAACGATTCGTCGACGATCTCATCGGGAAACTCGAGTCCGAACAGGTTCGGGCGCGCCGCTTCCTCGTAGGTCAAGGTGTAGCCGAGATCGCCGGCGAACAGCAGGTAGAAGTAGTTGCTGGTGAGCGGGAACTTCTGCGCCGCTTGGGTGGTCGCGCCGTACAGCCGCTTGGTTTGGAACGCGATGTACTCGGCGTCGGCCAGCTCCTTCGCCAACTTCGCCATCTTCGCCGGATTGTCCGGCTCGTAGTACCCGAAGTTGACGATCTTGTAGCGCTCGGGGTTGAAGCCGCCGGGCAGCGGCATCGGGAAGCCTTCGTCCCAATCTTGGCTGAGAATTCTGCTGCCGGCGGGAATGAATTTGTAGACCCATTCGGAGCCCGCCACGACGGTATGCGGCCGCGAGTAGATCGCGAGAAACGCCAGCAGCGCAGCGGTGGTGCCGACGACCACCGTAGGCAGCACCACTCGCCCGATCCCGCCGCGACGATAGAGCCGCATCAGCCACTCGGCCGCCCACAGGATCATGAGCGGATAGATCGGCAGCAGGTAGCGGATGAACTTGACCTCGAACCAGCCGGTGACGAGGAAAAACGGCACCACCCACGCGAGCAGCACGATCTCTTCCGCGCGTTCGTGCCAGACACCGGCCACGCGCCGGCCGCTTGCCCAGATCGCCGCCAGCGCCAGCGGTGGCGCCATGCCGCACAGGATCATCTGGATGAGTTCGTAGCCGTACTTCGGCGTGCCGACGTACTGGTTGGTGTACGGGAACTGGCCGGCGTTGCGCACCATGCCGCTCTGTTCGAGCAGGTCGTGAGTGAAGTCCTTGAAATCGAGGATGGCGTATGGCTGACCGATGGCGAACGCGACGCCGACCAAGATCGTCGCGCCAACGACGCGCAGCAACACGGGCACCAGCCGATCGCCCTTCATGATGCGCGACACCGCGGCGATGCCGAGCGGCAGCATGATCGGGAACGCGCTGGCTTTGGTGGCGCCGGCGAAGCCGATGATCAGCCCGGCGATGAGGTAGTCGCGCGTCCACCCGCGTTGCACCACATGGGTCAGCCGGTAGAGCGCGAGCAGGACGAGGAAGGTCAGCGTGATGTCGACGGTGCCGTAGTGCGAGTTCTGCACGTGCAGCACGCAGGCAGCGAGCAGGAATCCCGCCAGCAGGCCCGTTGGACGGTCGTAGAGCCGGAAGCCGAGCAAGATGGTGAGCAGCACGGTGAGCGTACCGATCACGCCGGAGACCGCGCGCGAGGTATGGATGGCGCTGTCGTAGCCGAGCCAGCGCTGGTCGATCAGGCCGAGCAGGCTATTGGCGGCCTTGTCGATGTAGATCGGGAACGAGCCGTAGGCGAAGAACTTGGGGTTGAGTTGCAGCGGCTGAAACGAGAGGTCGCCGATGGCGTAAGCGATGCGGCGCTCGTCGGGATGGAAGAAATGGTGTTGATCGAAATCGATATTGGTCAGCCGGACCAGCGCCGCGAACATCGTGATCGCGAAGATCCAAACCGACGGCTTCCGCAGCCAACGCGCTCCCGCCCCATCCATGCCCGCATGCGGCTACCCGGAATCGGTGCGCTTTGCAACGGAAGGAGGGGAATGCGGAGTGCGGAATGCGGAGTGCGGATTGCGGATTGCGGAAGGGTCCCTCCCGGTGCTGACCCGCCTCCGTCATCCTGAACGAAGTGAAGGATCTCTCCAGGGCCTGGGGCAAGAGGGGTTAAGTGCTCACGGACACGCGGATGCGACCGCTTCGAACGGTTACGATGGCGCCGCCCTCGATATCTGCCGTATGGCGGGCGAGGAGGTCGGTCATGATGGCGATCCGCTGGGTGGCGGGGACATCCGGCAATCGTATCACGCCGCGATGCGCCGCCCCTTGCTGAAAGATGAGTCGACCGAAGTCAGTATCGATGGTGACGAGGATGCGACCGTCCGAGGCTGCCCACTGCAGGACGGCGTGATCACCGGGGTCGCGGCCGCCCTCGCGTGTTTCGACGACATCGTGTCCTTGCGCACGCAGCCAGTCCGCGAGCCGCCGACCGGCACACCGGTCAACGAGGAACCTCACTTGTGTGCCACGCGGATGGCGTCAAGCGAATCGTTGGCAATGACCGCGTGGGCGTATGCGACGCACGCACGGATGTCGTCGGGCTCCAGATCCGGGTAGTCGGCGAGGATATCTTCGGGTGTCTCGCCCTGCGCCAGCAAGCTCAGGATCAGCTCGACGGAAATCCGCATACCGCGGATGATCGGTTTCCCACCGAAGATCTCGGGGGTCGCCGTTATGCGCTTGAGGAGTATCGGATCAGTCATCGGAACCGCCCTCCGCTTTCGTCGCGAATGACAGATACCACCGGGCCAACATGGGGTCGAGTGTCGGCCACTCGATGAAGGAAGGCTACGCCCCGTGGCTCGCGGCGACTAACGTCTTAGTCGTTCCTTCGAATGAGAGGGTCATCGACGGCGCGCCGTGCATGATCCAGCGAAACAGAATCCGGCCGTAGCGCATCGCCGCCCACATCTTGCGGCTGCACGGGGCGCTGCGCCTGGTCGCGAGCGGAAGCCGTGACCCGTGTGACTGAACGTGGCAAGGCGTGCTAGTGACTGCTCGCGATGATGGCGCACCGAAGGCGACTAGCGAAGATAGTGAAGAGTGCGGCGCCCGCTGTTCTCGCTTGTCTTCAGCTTGGACGCGGCCTCTTGGTCAAAGGAACGACTCAGCCCGTGCACGTCTCTTCAAGTCCGCCGGGCGCAGCGGTCGAGGGTACCGCTGGAATGGACATCGCCCATTTGGAATGGATGGATGCCCTTCCCGAGAGGGATAGGCTCTTCTTCGAAAACCTAGAAAGGGAACGACTAAGGGCCGAGGAGCGAAAACCATGACCGCCTACGCGCAAAAGACTCCCCACTTCTACTGTCGGCCGTGTGCCGACTACCATCCGAAGTCCGAAGTCCCATCCCCACTACCGGGCCATGAAGCGGCGTAAGGTGAAGCGGGCAGTGGCACGAGCCAAGCCAGCAGAACGTCAGGATGACGCGGGTGACGAACTGGCCGATGGATAGACTGATATCCATAGTCACCGTCGTCGCAACGCTCGCGATGGCAATTGCCACCTGTCGCTTGGCTCAACAGACCGTGGAATCAAATGCCACGGCTGCCAAGCTGTATGAAGCGTCTCAAACCCCATGGTGTTTCCCGCCAAGCATGAAACTGCATACGATGAACGCGGCCGAGTGCATCGGCCCGACCCGACATTGACGTTCACCCTTACTCTGCAAAACACCGGCAACGGGCCAGCGTTCAAGTTCCGGTTCACTCCGAGTGTCCTCGTGGACGGCAAGCCAGCCAATTCCGACAGCTTCGCGATATCGCCGATTCCAAGCGTCGTTGCCCCACGGCAACGCATCGTAGTTTCACTCATCATCAGTGGCGGACTGGCAGAAAGCATCGTGAATGGAATGATTCGGCTAGAAATATCCACGGATGCCGCGTATTGCAGCGTGGCCGACAAATGCCAGAGCCACGAAGCCAAGTACCGCTACAGCCCAGAGTCCAAGAAAATTGAATTGGTTAGTTGACCATGTGAGATTGGAGCACCAGTGGTGCGGCCACGGAGAAATTGACCTGGAAAATTGTTTTCCCGACGACGACTGCCCATACCGTCCCCGCCAGATAGAGCGCAGTAACGATGAGCGCCGTCAGTAGGTCCGAGTGGGCAACGCCCCGCCACGGCGCATCGCCGCCCGAATCTCGCGGTGTGACTGGGCGCGGGACGCCGTGCTAGAGGCTGGTCGCGATGGTTGAGCACCGAAGGCGAGTGGCGAAGGCAATGAAGAGTGCGGCGCCCGCCATCCTCGCTTGTCTTCAGTTTGGATGCGGCCTCTTAGTCAAAGGAACGACTCAGCCCGTGCACGTTTCTTCAAGTCCGCCGGGCGCAGCGGTCGAGGCGCTAACCCAACACGGCTCCCGCAGCGGTGTGGCGCCGACTGAGCTGGTCGTGAGTCGCAGGCGGCCCCAGCTCGTTGTCATCCGCGCCAGCCAAGATGGCTACCGTTCCGCCTGCCGAATCATCGAGGCACGAAAGGATGGCTGGCTCATCGCACTCGACAGCATTCCTGCCGCAATTCCACTGCTCATCGATCTGATGGCCGGCGCGTTGCCGAGCGAGTACGAAGAGACGGTGGACCTGCAGCTTGAGCCATTGCCCGCCGGATATGCTGACGTGCTGCCACCGGCTCAAGCAATTCTCGATACATTCGTAAGCACCAGCATCGACTTCTGCGATCCGACACCCGAACTGCGGCAGTGGATGGATCTGCGCAGCCGATACCTCAACCGGGCTGGACGCATCATTGTTTCGGCCGGCGACCTGTCGCGCCCGTATGAAATTGTTGGCCGCATAGATATCAAGACGGCGGGCGTTGACTACTACATATGGGGCTTCTGGCAGCTCGGCGGTATCGGAGCCTTCAAGGGCACACACTTCGAGTACAAGGAAGATCCGACCTCGCTCAATGAAATGCTGAAGTTCAAAGCGTTCGATCTCTACGGCGACACCTTCGACGCAATCGTCAACGTGCATTATGAAACGATGCCCGCGAACTCGGTCTCCGCCGGAGGCATCGCAGTGCGGTTTACTGCGGCGGCGCCAAACCACTCGGACGGAGAGGCGCGCCTTCAGGAACTTCGGCGGCTACTCGATCAGGGATTGATCACTCACGATCAATACGAGCACAAGCGAGCCGAAATTCTCAACCAGCTCTGAGGATTGGAGCTAGCTCACTGACGTCGGTCGGATGTTCGGGATCGAGCCGGTATGCGGGCACCAATGAGTTTCTATACTGCGCCGCACGCCTCTTGATCTGCCTTCATTCACGCTGCGAGCAGCCACGAGTAGCCGGGGCGCAGCGCATCGCGGTCGCCGCTCTCCAGCACGTCACCGTGGGTGACCACGACACGATCGAAATCCCAGGCGAGAATTGTTTCGAGGCTCTGTCTTGCGGCGTTGACCTGCAACAGCGGCGTCGCGTACACGGAGCCATGCGGCAACCGTCGAAGTTGGTGTAGAGGGTTGAGGTGAGGTGATGCGATATTCTGCGATCTTCTGAGACAACACACGAGCATGAACTCACGATCGGGGCAGCCCAGGGTAAGCGACGACACCGTGTTGTGGTCGCTCGCCGGCGCCACGCTCGCCCTCCATTTTCTCGTCAACGGCCGCTACGGCTACTGGATCGACGAGCTGTACTTCATGGCCTGCGGCGACCATCTCGCCTGGGGATACGTGGATCACCCTCCGCTCATCGCGGTCGTCGCCAAGGTTTCGCGATGGTTGCTCGGCGATTCGCTGTTCGCGATTCGGTTTTTCCCCGCGGTTGCCGGAGCGCTGCTGGTGTATCTCACGGGACGGATTGCTCGTCAGCTCGGCGGCGGGCGGTTTGCTCAGGTGCTGGCCGCCATCGCGGTCATCGTCGTTCCCGTCTTCCTCGCCTTCCACAATCTCCTGACGATGAACGCGTTCGAGCCGCTCTTGTGGACGCTGTGCGCGTACGCCGTCATCGTGATCATCAAGACCGAGCGGCAACCGCTGTGGCTGGCAGTCGGCGCGATCGCCGGTGTTGCCTTACTGAACAAGTACTCGGTCGCGTTCTTCGGAGCCTGCCTCATTGCCGGTCTGCTGCTGACGCCGGAGCGCCGGCTGCTGCGCAGCCGATGGTCGCTGCTCGGTGCGCTCGTGGCTGTGGTCATCTTGCTGCCGAATCTTCTGTGGGAGCTGGCGTGGGGCTGGCCGACCGTCGAGCTGATGCGCAATGCCAAACTCTACCAGTATCAGCCCGTCACCCCCGGGGAATTTCTTCTCGGGCAGTTGCAGATCATGCACCCGTTCACCCTGCCGTTATGGCTGGCGGGCTTGGGCTTCTACCTGTTCGCCGCCGATGGGCGAAGGTTTCGAGCGCTCGGGTTGACGTTCGTGATCTTCTTCAGCGTGTCGCTGCTCGGCCAAGCGAAGACGTACTATCTCGCACCGATCTATCCCATGCTGTTCGCGGCCGGAGCGGTTGTCACCGAACGATTCAGTCAGTGGCGCGCGTGGAACTGGCTCAAGCCGGCGACGGTTGTGTTCCTGCTGATTGGCGGATCCATCACTGTCCCGTTAGTATTGCCCGTGCTGCCGATCGAGACGCTGCCGAAGTACTTGGCGCTCCTGAAACCGAAGGAGATCAGGCCCGAGACCCGCAAGCAGGGAGAGATTCCCCAGCTCTTCGCCGACATGTTCGCGTGGCCGGAAACCGTGGCAGCGGTGGCGAAGGCGTACGAAGGCCTGGCCCCGAACGAGAAGTCTCGGTGCGCAATCTGGGGCGGCAGCTATGGCGACGCCGGCGCCGTCGACTTCCTCGGCCGCGCCTTCGGCCTCCCCAAGGCCATCAGCGGGCACCAAAACTACTACCTGTGGGGACCGCGCGATTACTCGGGCGACGTGATGATCACGGTAAACATTCCCGGCGAATCGTTGCAGCCATGGTTCGAGCACGTCGATCTCGCCGCCACAGTGAGCTGCGAGCACTGCATGCCGGATCGGACGCACATCCCGATTCATGTCTGTCGCGGCCTGAAGAAGCCGCTGAAGGAGTTCTGGCCCGAAGTGAAATGTTGGACCTGCGATACACCCGCCTTTGCACGTCACTCGCTCGGTACGCGCGACGCCATGAGGTGATGGGCGTTGCCATTTCGGGCGCGAACGGCCTTCCTTGCAGCCTCAGAAGATTCTCCGCCGTGGAAGTGCGAATGCTCAGAATGACTCGCCGCCTGCCGGACAGCTTCGTGGAATTTTTCGGTGCGGGTGTTGGCCCGCGACCCGCGCTCGTTCTTCCGTCACGCAGCGAGCAGCCACGAGTAGCCTTGGCGCAGCGCTTCGCGGCCGCCGCTCTCCAGCACGTCACCGTGGGCGACCACGACGCGATCGAAATCCCAGGCGAGAATTTTTTCGAGGCTCTGTCTGGCGGCGTGTCGATCGCGGATGAGCAACGGATCTAATTTGGAAGGGCCAAAGTGGCCGTAGCTCCGCAGCAGTCGCATGAACAGGCGAGTGGGTGCCGCTGCTCGCGGCCCGAAGTTGAAGGCGAGATC
>JBGOUW010000569.1:0-3187 GCA_041477755.1 Binatia bacterium | reverse complement strand
GTCGTGGTGATGTCGCCGGCCATTGATGCTTATGCGCCCTTCATCGATGCCGTCTTCGGTGGCGCGAGCGATCACTCGCCCCGCATTCCGTATCGCATCGCCGATCGCGCTGTGCGGGCGACCGATGACGTCGTCGATGCCTTCCTCACCTTGATCACCGTGCTGCGTGGCCGGATGGCAGCGAGTGAAGTGCTCGATTTGCTCGGGCTTGAACCGATCCGTCAGCACTTCGGCTTCGTCACCGAGGACCTTGACGTCGTGCGTGGGTGGATCAAGGAGTCTGGAATCCGTTGGGGTGTCGATGCCGAGCATCGTCGCGCCAGCGGGCAACCCGCCATGTCCGACAACACCTGGCGCTTCGGCCTCGATCGGCTGCTGCTCGGCTACGCGATCGCCGGCGAGGGACGCCGACTCTATGCCGGGGTGCTGCCGTATGACGAGATCGAAGGCACCACCGCCGCGTTGCTCGGAGGCTTGGTCGAGTTCTGCGAGACCCTGTTCACGTTTCACAATTCATTGCAGACTCCGCGCCCGTTCGACGCGTGGCGTGACGATCTCGGTCGACTGCTCCACGCCATGGTCGCGAGCACCAATCAGACGGCGCACCAACACCGGCAGATTCACGCGGCGTTGGCCGAGTTGGCCGAGCACGCGCGCGCCGGCCAATTCGACGAGGCGGTCGATCTCGACACCGCCCAGATGCAACTCACTGCCGCGCTGGAGCGCACCGCGCCGGGCCGCGGCTTCCTGACCGGCGGCGTGACGTTTTGCGCCATGGTGCCGATGCGCAGCATTCCGTTCCGTGTCGTCTGTCTGCTCGGGATGAACGACGCGGACTTTCCGCGCGTGCGGCGTGCGCCCGGCTTTGACCTGATGGCGCAGAAGCCGATGCCGGGCGATCGCTCGTCGCGTGATGACGATCGCTATCTTTTCCTCGAGGCCCTGTTGTCCGCACCGGAACGTCTCATCATCACCTACGGCGGCCAGAGCATTCGCGACAACAGCGAGATTCCGCCGTCGGTGGTTGTGAGCGAACTTCTCGATGTGCTCGGGGAATCCTTTCGCGTCACGGCGAACGGAACCGAGCGGTCACAGCCGACACCGCCGATTGAGCACGCGCATGAGTCGATCCGGCAACGCCTCATCGTGCGCCATCCGCTGCAACCATTCAGCCCACGCTATTTCGGCGCCGATCAGGATCCACGCTTGTTCAGTTACGCACGGCACTACTACGAGGGCGCGCGGGCGCTCACGACTGCGCGCCGGCACGCACCATCGTTTCTCTCCGCACCACTGGCGCCGGACGCTCTGGCGAAACGCGAGGTCTCGCTGACCGCGTTGACGCGCTTCTTCGAGAACCCCACGCGCGCTTTTCTGCAGAACCGCCTGTCGTTGTACCTCGGCAAGGACATTGAGACCGTTGACGATCGCGAGCCGTTGGACCTCGACAACCTCGATCTTTGGAAGCTCGGCAACGGACTGCTGGAACGCGCGATGGATGGAGAGAGGATTGACCAGGCGCTCCCATCCATGCGCGCGAGTGGAGCGCTGCCGCCGGGCACCCTCGGCCAGTGCACGTTCGGCGATGTGCGCGGAGAAGCTGACGCACTCGCGACTGCTGCCAGCGCTCTGAGCCGCGGCGCTGAGCTGGAGCCGCTGACGGTGGACGCCGAACTGGATGGCACTCGCATCACCGGAGTGATCCGTAACCTGTGGCCGACCGGACAAATGCAATACCAGTACTCCAAGCTCGGCGGCCGCCACGACCTGGGAATGTGGATCCGGCATCTGATCCTGAACTGGGTGCAATCAGAAGGTTACCCGCGGAAAAGCTTTCTGATCGGTCGGCCTCAGAAGAAGGGTGCAACCGCAACGATCTTTTTTACCCAAGTCGACAACGCGGCCGAAATTCTACGTGAGTTGCTGCGGCTCTACTGGCTGGGCCAGGAAGCGCCCCTGCTCTTGTTCGACAAGGCGTCGCGCACGTACGTCGAGACGCTTCGCCGCAACAAGAGCGCAGCTGATGCCTTGCGGAACGCACGAAAAAACTTCGAGGGCGACGACCACAACTGGAGTGATCTTGACGACGAGTACGTTCGGCAAGTTTTCGAAGCGGCCGATCCCCTCGATCCCGACTTTCGCTTTGGCGGTGATGCCACTCAAGGCAACGACGATCCCTTCCCTAACTTTGCCGATGTCGCGGTCATCGTCCTTGCGCCCATGCTCGATCATCGCCGAGATCATCGAGAGGAACAGCCGTGACGCCGCTTGATCCCATTACCGTTCCGCTCACGGGGACGAATCTCATCGAAGCCAGCGCGGGCACGGGCAAGACCCACATGATCACCAACCTCTACGTGCGCATGTTGTTGGAGCTGCGCTTGTACGTCAGCCAGATCCTGGTGGTGACCTACACCAATGCGGCGACGGCCGAGTTGCGTACTCGGGTGCGACTCCGCCTGCGCCAAGCGCTCGCCGCCTTCGAATCCACTGGCGACAGCGGCGACGAGTTTCTCGATCAACTGGTGACGGCACGCCGGACGAACGGCACGCTCGCTCAGGACCGAGAGTGGTTGGTCGTGGCGCTGCACGGCTTCGATGAAGCGGCGATCTTCACGATTCATGGATTCTGTCAGCGCATGTTGCAGGAGAACGCCTTCGAGAGCGCTGTCGCGTTCGACACCGAACTCATCAGCAACCAGAGTCCGCTGCTCACCGAGGTCGTGCAGGACTTCTGGGTCCGCGAACTGCACGCGGCGCCGGAGGCCTTCGTCCGCCACCTCGCAGTCAAGAAGATCTCGCCCACGGCACTGGAGCACTTGGCGCTGCGAGTCATCACGCACCCGGACATGGCGATCCTGCCGGCCATCGATGCGCCGCGCGACCAAGACGTCGACACCGATCTCGACACTCGGGTACTGCAGTTTCAACTCGACTTCATCAAATACGCGCGGCGAGAACTGCGCCGGCGCAAGGAGCTAGCGCGGCTGCAGTCGTTCGATGATCTGCTCCATCGGTTGGTGGAGGCCCTGCGCGGCCCCGGCGGTGCGACCCTTGCCGAAACAATTCGACAGCGTTTTCACGCAGCGCTCATCGACGAGTTCCAAGATACCGACCCGATTCAGTACGAGATCTTCCGTCGCGTCTATCTCGACACCAAAGCGGTGCTGTTCCTGATCGGCGATCC
>JBGOUW010000660.1:0-2622 GCA_041477755.1 Binatia bacterium | reverse complement strand
TGGTGGTGACAGAAGCGGCCACCAAGCGTGCGTTGGGCGACGTCTATCGCCGTGCCTACGCTCGCTACGAGCCGGCGCTGACTCGCGCGATGCCGCCGTTTCGCTCGGACGAGCATCGCGCCAGCTCTGAGCGCATGATGCGCGCGTCGCGCCACCTCGCCGAGCACATGGGTGAAGCGCCGGCGATGGTGCTGGTGCTGATGCCCAACATCTCGATGACGCTGAAGGACGAACAGGGGCCACTCGATGTCGGCACGCCGTTCGCCTCGGTGTATCCCGCCGTGGAAAATTTCATGCTCGCCGCGCGCGGTCTCGGCATTGGCACCACCCTGACCACCGTGTATCGCATCTACCAAGATGACGTGCGCACGCTGTGTGCGATCCCGGAGCGCTACGAGGTGGTGGCGTTGATTCCGATGGGACGGCCGCAAAAACCGTTTACCGTCGGCCGCCGTCGCGCGATCGAGGACATCACCCACTGGAATCGTTTCGGCGCCAAGCGCGCGAAAGCGTGACCATGAACGCCCAAGCAGGACGATGAACGCAAAAGATGCCTTCGACGCCGATGCGGCGATCTACGATCGCTCGCGCCGCCAGTTGGTGCCGGGCTTCGATGTCTTCTACCGCACTGCGATCGAGGCCATTCCGTTTCAACCCGACGCGGCGATCCGCGTCCTCGATCTCGGTGCCGGCACGGGACTGTTGTCTTCATTCGTCCTCGCCGCCTTCCCGCACGCGCACGTCACGCTTGCGGATATCTCCGAGGAGATGCTGGCGCAGGCGCGCCGACGCTTCTCCGGCTCCGCGGCGGCGGTGGAATTTGTAGTGATGGACTTCGGCAGCGCCACGCTTCCCGAATCGTTCGATCTTGTCATCGCAGCACTCGCCATTCATCACCTCAGTCATGACGGCAAGCAGCGCTTGTTTCGCGCCGTCTTCGCGGCGCTGCGCGCTGGCGGCGCCTTCATCAACGCCGATCAAGCCCTCGGCCCGACGCCGACCGCGGAGGCGCGCTATCAAGCGATGTGGCTGCGCAGCGCGCAGGCCAACGGTGTCAGCGACGCCGACCTCGCCGCCGCGTTGGAGCGCATGCGCGCGGATCGCAGCGCCACGCTCGCCGACCAATTGCGGTGGCTCACGGACGCGGGCTTTCGCGACGTCGACTGTTGGTACAAGCACTACCGCTTCGCCGTGTTCGGCGGCTTCAAGTGAGCCACTGTTGACGTGACCGCGCGACTTGCGCCACAAGACGACAGGAGGATCTTGCGCATGATGACCGTAGTGGCAACTTTGAAAGTGAAAGCGGGCAACGAGGCGACGTTTCAACAGGCGGCCGAGAAGATGATCGCACATGTGAAGGCCAACGAACCGGGCACGCTGACGTACATCCTCAACCGCTCGACCAGCGATCCGACCGAGTTTCTTTTCTACGAGGTCTACGCCGATCAAGGCGCCTTCGCGGCGCACGGCGGCAGCGAGCCGATGCAGCAGTTCTTCGGTGCCGTCGGCACTCTCCTGGCGGGACGGCCGGAGATCAAGATGTTCGAAGAACTGGGCGGCAAGAAGTAGCGTCTTGGCTGCGAAGTGCCTTGCCCAGGTCGGCCCTCGATGCGATCGCTTGCCAAGTCCAGGTGGGGACAGGCCTCTGTGCCTGTCCGGCGGGCCAAGGCCCGCTGCCAGGGCAGCCAGAGACGGCTGCCCCCACCACTGAACAAGACCGCCGAACTCGAAGGGCGGCGTATCGAGGGGCTCCGTTGTTCTGTCGGACGCCTCAATCCACGAACCGATTCGACTCCAACCAGCCCAGCGCTTGCTGGCCGTCATCGGTCGTGCAGCGCACCAGCGTGCGGCGATACACTGAGCGGCGCGGTGGCACGAAGGTGTGCGTGATGTCGATCTCGGCGCCACTGATGGACTCGATTGTGCCGGCGATGCGATCACCGTCTTCGGCTTGCAGCGCGAAGCGTCCGCGCACGGGATGCTGCAGGCTCGTGTCGTCGAAGGTCAGGTTCAACTCGACCTGATTGACGTTCACCGTCGTGGTGCGGTGGAGGTAGCCGACGCGGATCTCCGAGACATCGGGAATTCGCACCACGACGCATTGCGCCCGGAACGCTTCGTTGTTGAGGACGAGAAAATTCCACTCCATGTTCCACAGCCGCGGCCCCCATGAGTGATCGCGTTCGCCGCGGCAATCGATCGCGCGTTGCTCGGTGCCGATCGTGTAGACGCCGTGCGCGCGAATCGGCTGCTCGAATCGGCTGGTCGAGAATTGCTCGGCCTTGTGCCCGGCCACGGTGCTCTGCCCGTGCGAGTGCGCCGCGCCAACGGTAGTGACGTCGAGCGCGACTGACACCGGGAGGATCGTCCCAGCGCGCGGCCCGCTGATGACGCGGCCGAAGCCATCGATCTCGAAGCGGCCGGAACGCAGCGGTTCCCTCACTGTGTACGAGAACTTCAAGCCCCAGCCGTCGTCGTACGCGATCGCCGGCAGCTTGAGCGAGGAGAACGGCAGCCGCGGCTCCTCGATCGCCACCCACTCGATGCCGTTGTAGAGGAAGAGCCACACCCACAGGCGCTGCTGATTCGGATGCCAACCGATGCGGCAGTGCCCGGCATTGG
>JBGOUW010000587.1:0-3052 GCA_041477755.1 Binatia bacterium | reverse complement strand
GCTTGCGGCGCTGCATCAGCAGGCTCTCATACGCCACGTCGTGCGTCAGCGCGTGCTTGAACATGTACGCCAGCTCGGGCACCCCGGCCTTTTCGTATATGAGTTCGAGTGCGCGCAGCTCGCCGACCAGCGGGTTGACGCTCTCTCCCAGATCGCTCGCGCGTTGCAGCAGACGCACCGCGAATTCGCGCCCGATCACAGACGCGACTTGAATCGCCCGCTTGGCTTCGTCGCCGAGTCGATCGATGCGCGCCATGATGACGTCCTGAATGCGGTCGGGGATCACGATTTCCGACACCGGACGGCCAAGCACGTAGCCGTCCGCGCTTCGCCGGAGCGCACCGATCTCCACTAGCGACTTGGTTACCTCTTCGATGAAGAACGGGTTTCCTTCGGCCTTGGCGATGATGAGTGAGCGGAGTTCCGCGGGAAACTCGCGCGCCTCCAGCATCGCCGCCGCCAGCATCGCGGTCTGATCGGGCGTCAGCGGTTGCAGGGCCAGGCGCGTGATGAAGCTGCGCTCACCCAGCGCTGGGCGGTAGCCGGGTCGATACGTGCACAGCAACAGCACGCGTGCGCCCGCCATCGCATCGAGGATGTACGTCAGAAACTCCTCGGACGCCGGATCGAGCCAGTGCAAGTCCTCGATCAGCAAGACCAGCGGCTGACGTGCCGCGGTGGCGAGCATGAGCTGCTTGAGCGCTTCGAAGGTGGCGAAGCGCCGTGCTCCGGCGTCCATCTGCGCGATCGCCGGGTCACCGGGATCGACCGCGAGCAACGCGCGCAGATACGGTTCAGCGCTCGCCATTGCCGGACTCAGCGTCGCGACGCCGGCGCGGATCTTCTCGATGATGGTCGCATCGTCGTCGGCTTCTTCGATGGCGAAACTGTTCTTGAGCGCGTCGACAATTGGGAGGAACGGAATCCCGCGACCGAACGATATGCAGCGGCCCTGCAACCAAGTGAATTCCTGGTCGCTGATCCGGCGGCGAAACTCGTAGATCAGACGCGACTTGCCGATGCCGGCCTCGCCGACGACGAACGCGATCTGCCCACGACCCGCGCGGACGTGAGCGAACACCGTCTCCAGCGCGGTCAGCTCCGCGCTCCGTCCCACGAGCGGCGTCAGGCCATGTTCCGACGGCGCCACCAGCGGGGCGCGCGGCAGCGCGCGGACGACCTCGTACGCTTCCACGGGCCGCGATTTGCCCTTGAGCTGCAACGCGCCCATGGGACGCGTGAGAAAGCGGCCGGCGACGGATTTGGCGGTGTGATCGCTGATGAGAATCGAGCCCGGCGCCGCCGCGGTTTGCAGCCGCGCCGCCAGGTTCGTGGTATCGCCGATCGCCGTGTAGTCCATGCGCAAATCATCGCCGATCTTGCCGACGACGACCGGTCCGGTGTTGATACCGATGCGCATGCGGAAATCGATGCCGCGCTCTCGCTCCAGCTCATCGCCGTAGCGGCGCAGCGCGGCTTGCATGCCGAGCGCGGCGCGCACCGCGCGCTCGGGCGCGTCCTCGTGCGCGATGGGGGCGCCGAACAGCGCCATGATGCCGTCGCCGGTGAACTGATTGATGGTCCCCTCGTAGCGGTGCACCTCTTCCGCGAGCATGCGAAAGCAGCGGTCCATGATGTCGTGCATCTCCTCGGGATCGATGCGTTCCGCCAACGGCGTCGAGCCGACGACATCGAGAAACAACACCGAAACTTGCTTGCGCTCGCCTTCGAGCGCACCGCGTGAGGTCAGGATCTTGGTGGCCAGGTGGTTGGGAGTGTAAGAAAGGGGGTTAGGGGTTAGGGGGTTGGGGGTTAGGGGCGGAGCAGAATCGGAACTGCCTTCTGCCGTCTGCCTACTGCCTACTACCGACGTGCCGCACTCGTCGCAGAAGCGCGCGCCGGGCGGCAGCTCCGCCTGACAACTGGCGCAGCGCAGCGCCAGGGGCTGTCCGCAGCCGAGGCAGAACTTCGCCGTGTCACGGTTCTCGTGGTTGCACGCTGCACAGCGCATCGATCTCAACTCTTCCGGATTGTGCGATCATTCTCCCTTTGCCCGACGGCGTCAAACCAGGAACGACGATGCGCTACACCGCGGCCAAGGTGATGGCGTTCTCCGGACAGGCCTTCACGCACAGGCCGCAGGCGTGACAGTCGGCGGCGCGGACGGCAAAGGCTTGCTGGCCGCCGTGCGCGAACAGCTTCAGCTTGCTGAAGAACGACAGCTCTCGTCGCTCGACGGGTCGCAGCTTGCGGACCTCGAACACGTTGTAGGGACAGACGCGCACGCAATCGCTCTTCGCCTCGCAACGCGAGCGGTCGATGTGCGGTACGACGCGCCCCGCTTCGGGCGCGCACGTCTTCGCCGGCGTCGGCTCGCTCATCATCAGATCAATCCACGCAGGCTAAAATGATGCGTACGCCGCAATGGAGATTCGAGCAGATCAGTTTGCATTTCTGCCACGTGCCGCGCGCGCCGCAGTTCGGGCAGTACTCGGTCACGTCGGGTTCGCTGACGCGCTCACCAACGGTGCCCGAATCCATCCGCTTCTCCATCACCACCTCCTGGCGGTGCGAAGCGTACGTAAACGGCGGGCATAGCGTCAAGGATTGCCGCACGACCTTCCGGTTTCCTTCGCAGGGTAACCCTATGCTCGCGCAACCGAGGTTAGGTGAGCTATGAATCGAGCGTGCGTTTTCGGCGCCCTCGCTTCAATGCGAATCGATTTACAGTGCCTGGCATTGCCTCGCTGTTCGCGGCGGTGGCTGGGCGTGTTTATTGGGCAATCGATTTCCTTGGCAACGTTCAATCCAGCACCGAGGAATTGAACCACGGATTTCCGACAGTGATTGCGATCATCAACTTTATCTCCTCGCCTCTCGGTACCTGCCTGCTAGTGATTGCCGGCTTCGCGCTACTCTGGGTTGGGAAGGAAGAATCTACATCGGCGTCCCAAATCACAGGACTACCGCCAGGCACATCGCAACAATCCGGTGGGGTGCAGGCTTCCGGGTGGTATTGGAACGAAGTTGATCAAGGGGCGCGCCGCGCCTT
>JBGOUW010000478.1:0-3933 GCA_041477755.1 Binatia bacterium | reverse complement strand
GTTGCGCTGATCCTGTCCGACGTGATCGGCGACGATCCCGCCGATATCGGATCGGGACCTACCGCCGCCGATCCGACCACGTTTGCCGACGTGTACGCGATCGTGCAGCGGTACGGGCTGTCGGCGTCGCTCCCATCGACGGTGTTGGGCCGGATCGACGCAGGCCGACGCGGAGCAGTGGGCGAGACGCTCAAGCCGGGAGCCCCCGAACTCAGCGCCGTCAGTAATATCGTGATCGGGTCGAACGCGGCAGCGGTGCGCGCAGCGGCCGCCGCGGCGTCCGCTGCGGGCTACGAACCCGTCGTGGCAGACGAACCGTTGTCGGGTGACACGGCCGCGGCGGCGCGCATGTTCACCGCGTGGATCACGCGCACACTGCAGCCGCGGCGCACCTGCTTCCTCGCCGGCGGCGAGACGACCGTAAGCCTCGGCCCCAACCCTGGGGTTGGAGGACGCAATCAAGAGTTCGCGTTGGCGTGCGCAGCGCAGCTCGCCGGGAGTGATATCGTCCTCTTGAGCGCCGGCACCGACGGCATTGATGGTCCGACCGATGCGGCCGGTGCATTTGTCGACGGCTCGACGAGCGCACGAGCGCGCACCCGCGGTTGGAACCCGCCTGATACGCTCGCGGCGCACGACAGCTACCGCTTCTTCGCCGCCCTCGGCGATCTGTTCCAGTCCGGGCCGACCGGCACCAACGTGATGGACATCAAGATCGCACTCACCGGTCCGGCAGCGTTGGCTTCCTAGCTCGGGTCCAGAGCGTGTGGTAGGAACTGGCACCGCAAGCGAGCAGCACTTCGTGGATCACGGCTACCTCTCGGAGATCTTTGCATCCTTCCAAGGCGAAGGATCGCACGTGGGTGAACGCCAGCTGTTCGTTCGCATGGCGATCTGTAACCTGCGCTGCCGCTACTGCGACACGCCCGACAGCTTGGTGCGAACCTCGCACTGCATGATTCATCGTGCCGGGCAGGAGCCCAGGCGTGTGCCGAACCCCATCAGCAGTCGCGAGCTGGTCGGCTATACCAGCGCCTTTCTGGAGAGTGAGGGGCCTATCGATGCCATCGCCGTCACTGGCGGCGAACCGTTGGTGCAAGCCGATTTTCTCGCCGACTTCCTGAGCGACGCACGTTTTCCGGTGCCTGTACTGCTGGAAACCAACGGGGTGCTGCCCGAGAAGCTCGCGGTGGTCCTGCCGTGGATCGGCATCATTAGTATGGATATCAAACCGCCCAGCAACACCGGCGAGTCGGCGTTTTGGAACGAGCACGAAGAGTTTCTCCGCGTTGCCCGTGGCAAGGAGCTCTACGTGAAGGTCTTGGTGGATCGAACTACCAGCGATGCCGATATCGCGCGCGCCGCAGCATTGGTCGCTACACACGGCGATGCGCCGATGTATCTGCAACCGATCATGGACCCCGCGCATCGACCGGAGATCGACGGACCAACGCTGACTCGATTGTTTGCCGTTGCGCGTCAACACCACGCGCGCGTGCGGGTGCTGCCGCAGACGCACAAGTTGCTCGGCATCCAATAGTCGCGCGACTTCCACGTGACAGCAGACGAATTTTGGTTACAATCGATTGTCCGTGACTCGCACAAACCCAACGGCCGAACGCCCACGTGTGCCGCCCGGGCAGTCCGTCACCCAGAAATGGCCGGTCCTGAGTTACGGTCCAACGCCGCGGGTCGACGCGGCGACCTGGGACTTTCGCGTCTTCGGCGAGGTGAAGTCGCCGCTGCGGCTCTCGTTCGAACAGTTTCGGGCGTTGCCTCAGAGTTCGGTGCTGGCCGATTTCCATTGCGTCACCACGTGGTCGCGGCTCGATAACCGATGGGACGGAGTGCTGGCACGCGACCTGATCGCAGCGGTCGATCGCAAGCCTGAGGGCCAGTTTGTTCTCGTCCATTGCGATGGCGGCTACACCACCAACCTGACCTTGGCCGAGTTTCTCGATACCGACGTGATCTTCGCCCATCGACACGACGGCCACGACCTCATTCCGGAGCACGGCTGGCCACTGCGGCTGGTGGTGCCCAATCTCTACGCCTGGAAGAGCGCCAAGTGGGTCCGCGCGATCGAGTTCGCTACTGAGAACCGGCGCGGTTTCTGGGAATTGCGCGGCTACCACACCCACGGCGATCCGTGGACCGAGGAACGTTACAGCTATCAGGAGTAGATGCGTGCCTCAGCTCGATACAACGCGACGCGGACCGACCGCACTCTCCCCGGCTGTGCGCCGCAACAATTTGGCGCGGCTCGGCAGCGAAGAGTTTGACCTGCTGGTGATCGGCGGCGGCATCAACGGCGCTGGCATCGCGCGCGACGCTGCGCTGCGCGGCCTCCGGGTCGCGCTCATTGAAAAGGGGCGACTTCGCCAGCGGCACCAGCAGCCGATCAGCGAAGCTCATCCACGGCGGGTTGCGCTATCTGGAGTTGGGGGACTTTCGCCTGGTGCGCGAGGCCTGCCTCGAACGTGATCGCCTGCGCCGCTACGTAGCCCCCCACCTCGTCAAACCGATGCCCTTCCTGTTTCCAGTCTACCGTGGCGACCCGGTCGGCATCTTTCGCCGCGCAGTCGGCATGTGGGTCTACGATCTGCTCGCCGCCTTTCACAACATTAAAATGCACCGCCTGCTGTCGCCCAAGCGGGTCGCCGAGTTGGAACCAGGCTTGCGGCAAGCCCGACTGAAAGGCGCCGAACTCTACTATGACTGCGCGACCGACGACGCCCAGGCTGACGCTCGAAACGATCCTAGACGCGAACGGAGCCGGGGCGGTGGTAGCCAACTACGTCCGACTACTCGAACTCGTGAAAGACGGAGGACGAGTCGCGGGGGCCGAGATCCGAGACGAGCGAGGCGATGGTCGCTACATCATCCGTGCACGGGTGGTCTTCAACGCGACCGGCCCATGGGTCGGATGAGGTTCGCCGCCTCGATGATCCGGCGGTGGCGCCCTGCCTGCGGCTCACCAAAGGCGTGCATATCGTCGTACCACGGTCGCGGGTCGACAATCGCTTCGCCGTCGTACTGCGCGCACCCCGCGATCGTCGGATTCTGTTCGTCATTCCGTGGGACGATCGCACGCTAATCGGAACTACCGACACGGACTTTACCGGGTCACCCGACACCGTGTCGGTTGACCCCGAAGACCTCGAATATCTGCTCGAGGCAGTCAACGCGTTCTACCCGCAAGCCCGATTGGTTCCCAGCGACGTCGTCGGGAGCTTTGCCGAGCTGCGACCGCTGGTGGCCCCTGAAGATACTCGCAATCCCTCCGCAGTCTCGCGCGAGGAGCGCATCCTGCGCAGTCCATCCGGATTGGTCACGCTCGCGGAGGGAAAGCTGACTATCTCCAATCACATCATCAGCCAGCTCGGGGGCAAACCCACTCGGCGGCGGCGACGCCATCACAAGGTTCCGCTCGCCGGTGGTGCCGCACACAAGAATGGGCATCGGCGCCGGCGCGTCGAAGCGGATCGGCTGCAGCAGCGCTACGGCGAAAGGGCTCCTGAAGTCATGGCGCTGATGCAAGAGCGGCCCGATCTTTCCCATCCGCTCGTCGCAGGAATGCCGTATACCAAGGGAGAAGCCGTCTACTCGGTGCAAGGCTGAGATGGCACTCGATGCGGAAGATGTTCTGAAGCGACGAACCCCGATGGTGCTGCGCGATCAGGCCGCCGCCTCGAAGGCAGTCGACGAAGTCAAAGGTCTCGTTGTACACGCTGATACCGAACTCTGAACCGAACCCCTCGTAGCCCGAGAATTATCGGACACCAGTGTAGTCTCATCCTGCGTGAAAAAGTTTCTTGACAATTTTTGCCGAAAGGGGCTATAGGCACTGTGATTCTGTTATAAAATCGTGCGGGTTCGCGCCTGCGTCAGAACGCGAAGCCCACGCGGGACTTATGGCGGTCTACACAGTGC
>JBGOUW010000052.1:0-14739 GCA_041477755.1 Binatia bacterium | reverse complement strand
CCCGGCGTCAGCGGGCGCATCACCATCGACAAGGACCGCAACGCGCAGAAGGCGATCGTGGTGCTGAAGATAGAGAACGGGGCCTTCCACTTCGTCGAATCGATCGCGCCATAGGCGCGCGCGAGCAACGGTCGATGCGCGCCGATACACGCCGATGTGCGGCCTCGATCCGGGCGCTGTCCGCCATCGCCCCGCACTAGTTTGAACCTTGGATCAATTCATTCAACAACTGATCAACGGGCTGTCGTGGGGCGCGATCTATGCGCTGATCGCGCTCGGCTACACGATGGTCTACGGCGTGTTGCGCCTGATCAACTTCGCGCATGGCGACGTGTACATGGTCGGTGCGATGATGGCCTACTACATCGCGCACTGGCTCGGGTTTGCCGTGGCGCCCTCCGCGGGGGGCTTCGTCATCGTGATGGTGCTGTCGATGACGGTGTGCGCGCTGCTGGGCGCGTTGATCGAATTGGTGGCGTACCGGCGGCTACGCAGCCAACCGCGCTCGTCGATGTTGATCACGGCGATCGGCGTATCGATGCTGCTCGAGTTCGGCGGCCAGCGCGTGTTCGGACCCGATCCGAAGTTCTTCCCGCAGCTGATCGAATCGCACTCGCTGTTCCGCGCCGGTAGCGTGGTGATGACCAACATCGATGCGTTGGTGATCGTGGTGTCGCTGGCGTTGATGATCGGACTGCGCTGGATCGTCATGAAGACGCGCGTCGGGATGGCGCTGCGCGCGGTGAGCTTTAGCTACGACACGGCGGCGCTGATGGGGATCGACGTCAACCGGGTGCTGACGTTCACGTTCATGCTGGGGTCGGCGTTGGCGGCGGCGGCCGGAACGATGGTGGGGCTGCGCAACCCCAAGATCGATCCGCTGATGGGCTTGATGCCCGGGGTGAAAGCATTCGTGGCGGCGGTACTCGGTGGTATCGGCAATTTTCCCGGCGCGGTCGTGGGCGGGCTGTTGATGGGGCTGACCGAGACGTTCGTGTCGGCGTATCTCAGCTCGACCTACCGCGACGCGGTGGCGTTCGTCATTCTCATCGGGGTGCTGTTGGTGAAACCGACGGGCCTGTTCGGGCGGGTGACGGTGGAGAAGGTCTGATCCATGGCGGGGCTGCTGCATCTGCTTCGGCGGAACGCCTTGGTCGCCTTGATCGTATTGGCGCAGTGGCCACTGAGCGCGGCACTGTCGCGCTGGCTCAATCCGTACTACCTGCAGATCATCGTCTACATCGGCATCAATGTGATTCTCGCGGTGAGCCTCAATCTCATCAACGGCATCACCGGCCAGTTCTCACTCGGCCACGCTGGGTTCATGGCGTTGGGCGCGTATGTGAGCGCGGCGTTTACGTTGTCGTTGGGCGCGTCGGTGGCCGGGACGATGGAATTGCTCGTGGCATTGCTGATCGGCGGCTTGGCTGCGGCGCTGGCGGGCGTTCTCGTGGGGGTTCCGTCGTTACGTTTGCGCGGGGACTATCTCGCCATCGTCACGCTCGGATTTGGCGAGATCATTCGGGTGTTGATTCTGAACACCGATGCGGTCGGCGGCGCGCGCGGATTGACCGGCATTGCGCCAATCGCCGGCTTCGGGTCGGTGTACGGATGTGCCGTGGTGTGCGTGGTGATGCTGTGGCGGCTGGTGCACTCGACGAAAGGCAGCGCGTTTGCCGCTATCCGCGAGGACGAGATCGCGGCGGCGGCGATGGGTGTGGACACGACGCGCTACAAGGTTATTGCCTTCACGCTCGGCGCGTTCTGGGCGGGGGTGGCCGGCGGCTTGTTCGCCCACTTCATCGGCTACATTCACACCAATTCGTTCACGTTTCTGAAGAGCATCGAAATCGTCGTCATGGTCGTGCTGGGCGGCGCGGGCAGCATCAGCGGCGCGATCCTGGCGGCGGCGGCGCTGACCGTGCTGCCCGAGCTGCTGCGCTTCGGCGCCGAATACCGCATGATTATCTATTCGCTGCTGCTGATCGTGATGATGCTGACGCGGCCGACCGGTTTGCTCGGCAACCGAGAACTGACATGGCGCTTCTGGAAGCCCGGCACTGCTCACTGAGCTTCGGCGGCCTCAAGGCGGTCAGCGATTTCAGTTTCGCGCTCGACCGCGGCGAGTTGGTGGGATTAATCGGTCCCAATGGTGCCGGCAAGACGACCTGCTTCAATCTCATCACCGGGGTGTACGCACCCGATGAGGGGGAGATCCATCTGGCGGAAGAGCCCGTGGCGGGGTTGCCGACGTTTCAGATCAATCGGCGCGGCATCGCCCGCACGTTTCAAGGCATCCGGCTGTTTGCGAATCTGACGGTGTTCCAGAACGTGCTCGTCGGCTCCAGCCGGCATGCGACCCACGGCTTGTTCGGCGCCATCGCGCAGACGCGCGCGGCCGAACGCGAGAGCGAGCGGATTGCGCAGGAGTGCCTGACCCTGCTGCGCATGGTGGGCCTGGAGGAGCAACGCGACGCGATTGCGCGATCACTGCCGTACGGCTCGCAGCGTCGGCTCGAGATCGCACGCGCGCTGGCGACGCGGCCGAAGCTGCTGCTGCTCGACGAGCCGGCAGCGGGGATGAACCCGCCCGAGAAGGTCGAGCTGATGGAAAAAATCCGCTGGCTCCGCGACGACCTCGGCCTCGGCATTCTCGTCATCGAGCACGACATGCCGCTGATCATGGAGATCTGCGAACGCATCACCGTGCTCGATCATGGGGAGACCATCGCCGTCGGCCCACCGGCACAGATTCGTACCGACCCGAGAGTCATCGAGGCGTATCTGGGTCAACCGGCACGCGACTGAATCGACGATGCTGTTGGAGATCGACAAACTGCACGTCAGTTACGGGGCGATTCACGCGCTGCAGGGCGTATCGGTCTCCGTAGCGCCGGGCGAGATCGTGACGCTGATCGGCTCGAACGGGGCGGGAAAGAGCACGCTGCTGCGGTGCATCAGCGGGCTGGTGCGGGGGGCGTCAGGTGAGATCGTGTTCGACAAGACCGTGCGGCTCGATCGCTTGCCGGCGCACACGATCGTGCGCGAAGGCATCAGCCACGTGCCCGAAGGGCGGCAAGTGTTCGCCAATCTCACGGTGCGCGAAAACCTCGAATTGGGCGCGTACCAGCGCAAGGATCGCGAAGAGATTCACGAGACGATGCTGCGTGTGTTCGAGTTATTCCCGGTCCTGCGCGACCGAGTGCAACAGCCGGCGGCCACCCTGAGCGGGGGCGAGCAGCAGATGCTGGCGATTGGCCGCGCGTTGATGGCGCGACCGCAACTCCTGTTGCTTGACGAGCCCTCGCTGGGCTTGGCGCCGTTGGTAGTGCAAAAGATCTTCGAGATCATCCGTGAAATCAACGCGCAGGGGACAACAATCCTGCTGGTTGAGCAGAACGCGCACATGGCGTTACGGGTGGCTCAGCGAGGTTACGTGCTGCAGGCCGGTTCGATCGTGCTCGAAGATACCGGGGCGAATCTGCTGCGCAGTCCCGAAGTGAGGGCGGCCTATCTTGGCGAGTGAGCATCGAGGCGGTCCGGCCTCGCGGAGAATGGTTGTCGTTGTCGGCCGGTGAGCTACGGGTTACAGTCCAGGGAACGATGATAGTACGACGGCTGTGTGTGTTCTGCGGATCGAGTCCGGGTGCTCGATCGGTGTATGCGGACGCGGCGCGCGCGCTCAGCGCCGTGCTGGCTCAGCGCGAGATCGAATTGGTCTACGGCGGCGGCAACGTTGGGCTGATGGGGATCCTGGCCGACGCGATGCTGGCCGGTGGCGGCAAGGTGATCGGGGTAATTCCGGAAGCGTTGCGCGGGCTCGAAGTCGCCCATGAAGGTCTGCCCGACTTGCGGGTCGTGGGCAGCATGCATGAACGTAAGGCGTTGATGGCGGACCTCTCCGATGGGTTCATTGCCTTGCCCGGTGGGATCGGGACGCTCGATGAGCTGATCGAGATCACAACCTGGAGCCAGCTCGGTATTCACGGAAAACCCATTGGCTTACTGAACGTAGCGCGCTACTTTGATCCCTTGCTGGGATTGCTGGATCACGCCGTCACCGAACGTTTCATGCGACCCGAGCATCGTCGCATATTGCTGGTCCGGGAGGAGCCGAACCCGCTGTTGGATGCGATGACGGCCTTGCGAGCGGTACCGCCGGAAGCGAAGTGGATCGATCGGGATCAACGCTGAGCGATCTGCAAGTCGCGAAGGCCGAATGGCGTCGGCGGCTGCGCGAGCGTCTTGCGGCGATGACCGACGAAGCTCGCGCGAAGCAGAGCCGGGCGATCTGCGAGCGAGTTGTCGCTAATGACGTGTTTCACGCGGCTCGCGTCGCGCTCTTGTACGCACCGATGGCAACTGAAGTGGATGTGACCATGCTGTGGCGCGATGCTGTAGGCCGCGGATGCCGAGTCTATTTTCCGCGCGTGGTGGGCGCCGATCAGCCGCTACAGTTTGTCCGGGTCACTGCCGACACCAGGTGGTGCAAGACGACGCGGTCTTTTCGCGAGCCACGGTCGGAGGAGGTCGTGACTGAACCCGAGGTGGCAAAGGCTGTCATTGTCGTACCGGGTCTTGGCTTCGCGCGCAGCGGCGAGCGGCTCGGACGAGGAGGCGGGTTCTACGACCGGTCGCTGGTTGCGCCGCCCCTCAGCGGCCGTGGCTACCGGATTGGGGTGGCGTTCGCCGAGCAGATGATCGATGAGCTGGCGGTTGAGCCGTTCGACCTTCCCATGCATGCTATGGTAAGCGCCGAGGGCACGTGGGTCACGGGGTTCCCACCCGGACGCGCAACGTGATAACCAGGACAATTCGCAGAGGCGCCCAAATCGTGCATTGGAGGGTGGCCTGAAGAGAGGAACTGATGAAGAACGACTATTTGTTTACCTCCGAGTCTGTTTCAGAGGGGCACCCGGACAAATTGTGCGACATGATATCGGACAGCATCCTGGATGCGTTGCTGGCTCAGGATCCGAACAGCCGAGTCGCCTGCGAGGCATTGGCGAAGACCGGTATGGTCGTCATCGCCGGCGAGATCACTTCAAAGGCCAACATCAACTATCCCGACATCGTGCGCAACACGGTTACCGAGGTTGGCTACGTATCCTCGGAAATGGGCTTCGACGGCAACACTTGCGCGATCCTGACCGCGGTTGATCGGCAGTCTCCTGATATCTCGCAAGGAGTCACGGAGGGTGAAGGGCTGCACAAAGAGCAGGGTGCCGGCGACCAGGGCCTGATGTTCGGCTATGCGTGCAATGAAACCCCCGAGCTGATGCCGATGCCCATCTTCATTGCCAATCGCTTGGTCCAGCGCTTGACCGACCTACGCAAGGACGGGGCGTTGCCGTTTGTGCGGCCCGACTCCAAGTCGCAGGTGACGATCCAGTACAAGGATCGCAAGCCAGTGGCAGTTACGACAGTGGTAGTCTCCACCCAGCACACGCCGGAGGTGAAGTACGAGACCCTTCGCGAAGCGGTGATCGAGGAAGTGATCAAGAAGATCATCCCGAAGGAATTTCTAACACCGCAGACGGTGTACCACGTAAATCCAACCGGACGCTTCGTCATCGGCGGACCACAGGGAGATTGCGGTCTGACCGGCCGCAAGATCATCGTGGATACTTACGGAGGCTATGGGCGCCACGGTGGCGGCGCCTTCTCGGGCAAGGACCCATCGAAGGTGGATCGCAGTGCGGCGTACATGGCCCGATACATGGCCCGCAACGTGGTCGCCGCAGGGCTGGCGGACCGTTGCGAGGTACAGGTGGCATACGCCATCGGAGTCGCGGATCCGGTTTCGGTCTTGGTGGACACGTTCGATACCGGCGTGGTTCCGGATGACGCGATTACCGACGCGATTCTGCAGTCTTTCAAACTCAAGCCTGCGGAGATTATCAGAACTCTGGACCTAAAGCGTCCCATCTATAAGAAGACCGCAGCCTACGGCCACTTTGGTCGCGCGCCCGAGGGCGGCTTCTTCACTTGGGAACGGAGTGACAAGGTCGACGAGCTACGTCGCCATGTGCGGTAGGCAACAGCGGTTCGCGGGCCATCGTCCTACGTGTGGACCCTAGCGTTCCGCAATAATCCCTTTGCGCCAATCTGGATTCGTGGTAAACGAGTCCCACTTTCCTGGCACCTGATGGTACGGAGGTTGCGGCCAGGAGGAGGGGTGGGCCCGTGATCGCAAGACTGCATTCGACGATCCTGCATGAGATCGCCCGTGTCATTGAGGCTCGGTCGAAGGTGCCGGAGCGCATTCGAATTCACGGTAAGCCTTATCAAATCACTTACTTAGAGGACCACAAGGGACGCTTAGAGGAAGCCCTCAGACGCCACGACTCTGACCGCTTGGGCATGCTGTTCGGACAGTTGCAGAGCAAGGTGAAGTATCAGCTCATGCGTGCGGTAGCCAATCGGAAAAAGACGAAAACGAAGACGAAAACGGTGCGGGCGCAGACACGGCGGACCCGTTCAACCCGAGGCCGTTCAACTCGGCGGCGTGCCGCTCGCAGCTGAGCCAGCCACGTCCTCTCGTTCTCGCCCCGGAGCCGTCCCGATTCCGACCGGGGTAGCCTCTCGCCCCATTGCACACAGCTGGATCGTTCCATTTCTGACGCTGACTGCCGTCTGTGGTCTCTCCTACGCTGATGCTACCGGAGCGTTCTTTCACTTCGACGATTATTGGGTCTTGTCGGACGCCGCACGGGTTCGTGTCGATAGCCCCTTGGATTTAGCGAGGTTCTTTGAGGCAGGTCGCAACGGCTTTGCGCTCTATCGTCCGCTATCGACTCTAGTCTATTTTCGTGGACTCCACGCACTCTTCGGATTCGACCCGGCCGGGTATCACGCGGTGCAGATCCTGTTTCACTGCCTCAACGCGTTCTTGGTTTACGCGATTGGGCGAACCGTTCTGCGTTCAGTAGGTCTCGGGTTGGCCACAGCGTTGGTCTATGTCGTTGCCCCCGGACATGCGATCGCAGTTTTCTGGATGGCTCTGTTTACCATGACGGGAACCGCGTTCCTCTATCTGCTGGCACTAACGTCATGGCTCTGCCTGGCGCCACGGTTTAGGGCCCCGGTTTGTCTGCCGCTCTTTGTAATAGCGTTGTTGGCGGGCGAGCACGCGGTCACGCTCCCGGTCTCCCTCACCCTCACGATCGTTTTGCTCGATGGCCGCTGGCCAGGGCGACGTGATTGGCTTGCGCTCGCGCCGTTCTACGGCGTGGCCGCGGCCTATCTGGGGGCGAAAGTGTACTACTTTGCGTACGTGTTTCCTGTCTCGTTTCCCGATCCGCTCCAGCAAGCCGTCGCGCGCCAGGCGTACGCCTTGAGCGCGGACCCGGTCAAGCTAATCGAGCACCTTGGCCGCTATGCTGCGTTCGCCCTGAATGTCGGCTTTCCATTCGTCGACCCAGCACAACCCGAGTCGGTGGCACCAGCCCTCGTGTTGGGTACGGTGGTAGTGCTCGCCGCAATCGCTGCGGTCGTTGTCGCCTGGCCAGGACGCGATGTGTCGTGCAAGGTGCGGGCGATTGCGTACGGGCTGGTGTTCTTCCCGGTCGCGTTGGCTCCGGTTTTGGGACTCGTCGATCACCTGTATGGCTACTACGTTGGCCTCGCGGGTCTCGGTTTAGCGCTGGCGACTGTCAGCGGACTGGCAACGCTTCCGCGCTTTGGGACGGGCGCGGTCGCGGGGTGGGTTGCGCTCACGCTGGTCGTGCATGCTGCGGTCACCTGGCGTGTGGCTCGACAGCAGGACGACTTCCGCTTCTTGCGCGAGTATTCGCGGTCGGCGGCACGCTGGCTCTATACGGTTGAGCGCCTGGCGCAGGATCATCCGGAGATGACCGAGCTATTCGTGACGCGCAACCCGTTGACTTCGACACTGTTCGACGATACCGGAGCGCATCGCCTGTTCTTGCCGGGGCTGCAGGTCAGCGTGCAAACGGTTGAGGAGGTTTCAGGTGTTGAACCAAGTCCGGGACGACGCACGATGATCGCGCCGTACGTCCTTCCCCCAGGCCAGCCGTGGCCAGGCAGTCGGCGGCAATGGGATTGGCTCCGATGTCCACCCGTGTTGTAGTCACCGGCGGTGCCGGGTTTATCGGTCGCGCAGTGGTGAGCGAGCTGCAGCGCCGCGGTCACAGCGTGACCGTCGTCGACGACCTCAGCAAAGAGGGCGCCGAGTCGCCCCGTGGCGTCCGCTTCGAGCGCATCGATCTTACTGACGCCGCTCGCACGCGCGCGGTGTTTGAGGGCCACGAGGTCTGCGTCAACCTCGCCGCCAAGATCGGAGGCATCGCGTACTTTCACAAATTTCCGGCTGACATTCTGGCCGAGAACGACCGGATCTATTCAGCCACCTTCCGTGCCGCCGCCCAACTGAAGTTCCGTCGGATTGTCTTCATCTCCTCCTCGATGGTGTTCGAGAACACGAGCGTCTTTCCCAGTCGCGAGACAGATCTGCTCACGACGCCGCCGCCCGTGAGCGCGTACGGATTCAGCAAGCTTTCCGGCGAGTACTACTGCCGGGCGTTTTACGATCAGTTTGGACTCCCGTACACGATCATTCGGCCGTTCAATGCGTACGGTGCGGATGAGCTGCCGGGGGACGAAGTCGGCATTGCCCACGTCATCCCCGATTTGATCAAGAAGGCGCTCGACGCCGGGAGTTCCGACGCCCCCCTGGAGCTTCTCGGCAATGGCGACCAGACCCGTTGCTTCACCCACGTGCGCGATATCGCGCGCGGCATCGTTGCGGCCATGGAGTCGACCGCCGGGGTCAATGAGGACTTCAACATCAGCACCGCACAAGAGACGCGCATCCTCGACCTCGCACGCATGATCCACGAGCGCTGCCGGCCTGGTGTTCCGTTCCGCGTGACATCGGCGCCCACGTTTGCGTACGACATTCAGCGCCGCGTGCCGGAGGTCAGCAAGGCGTTGAGCCTACTAAACTGGCGAGCGGAGACTACGCTAGAGACCGGCCTGGCCGAGGTGATCGCGGCTTACCGAGCACGGCGATGAGTGAATCCGTCAGCGTTGCCGTGGTCGGACTTGGGCGTGTCGGCCTGCCACTCGCGCTGGTGTTCGCCGAACACGGCTGTCGCGTCCTCGGTCTGGAAATCGATGCTGCGCGACTCGCCGCGTTGAGCGAAGGCCGTCTGCCGTTTCTCGAAGAGGGAGCCGATGAGCTGTTGGCGCGCCACTTTGGGCGCAACTTCCGTCCCAGTGGAGACCCCGCAGTGATCACTCAGGCCGACGTCGTCATCCTGACGTTTGGCACTCCGGTGGATGAACACATGAACCCGGCGTACACCCAACTCGAGAGTGTCGTGGAGGGGTTGCTGCCGCACTTCCGCGCCGGCCAAACCCTCGTGCTGCGCAGCACGGTGGCGCCGGGGACCACGAAGTACTTGCGGCGCTTCATTGAGGGGCGGACGTCGCTCAAGGTCGGGACAGATTTTTTCCTCGCCTTCTGTCCCGAGCGCATCGCCGAAGGGCGCGCAATCCCGGAGATCGGCGAGATTCCACAGATCGTTGGCGCCCTCGATCCTGAAAGTGGGCGGCGCGCCGCTGCCCTGTTCAGCCGCATTGCTCCGCAGACGTTGCCGGCTGACGCGACCGCTGCGGAGCTCGCCAAGCTGTTCTGCAACATGTACCGTTACATCGACTTCGCGATCGGCAACGAATTCATGATCATCGCGATGCAGCACAACGCGAACATCTACGACATCGTCGATCTCGTGAACCGTGATTACAAGCGCGCGGGGCTCAAACTTCCGGGTCTGACCGGTGGCCCCTGTCTGTACAAGGACGGGTTCTTCCTGGTCGACCGCGTGCCGTTCGCCGATCTGATCTCCACGGCGTGGAAGATCAACGAGACCGTTCCGGGCTTTCTCATCGAGCGCATCAAGCACGAGCGCGATCTGCCGGGGTTGACCGCCGTGATTCTCGGCCTCGCCTTCAAGCGCAATATCGACGACAACCGCAACTCGTTGGCCTACAAGGCCCGCAAGATCTTCGCGGCCGAAGGCTGCCGCACGGTGCTGCACGATCCGCATCTGGCCCCGGGCGACGTCGAGGCGGTGATCCGTGCCGGCGACATCGTGTTCGTCGCGATGAACCACGACGTCTACCGCGACCTCGGCCGCGCGCGCTTTCGCGCCTTGCTCAAGGACGATGCGATTGTGTGCGACATCTGGAACCTCTTCGGGCGCGGTGACATCATCTACGCCAAGCGAGATCTGCCGCTTGAATGAGTCGCTGGTCCCGGATCTCGCTATTCTGATTCCCGTCTACAACGAGGGCGCGAACATCCGTGCCACGTTGGAGCACCTCTACTCGCAAGTGACGATCCCGAAGCGCGTCTGTATCGTCTATGACTTCGACGAGGACGATACCGTCCCTGTGGTGCGTGAGCTCCAGGCTCGATTCCCGGGGTTGGAGTTGGTGCACAACCAACTTGGCCGCGGCGCCCTCAACGCGATCCGCACCGGTCTGCGACAGGTCGAGCGCGGCGTCGCCGTGGTCATGATGGCCGATCAGTCGGATGATCTGACGGCGCTACCGCTGATGTATGAAAAGGCCCGTGCCGGCGCGATGGTCGTGTGTGCGTCGCGCTACAGCCGCGGCGGTCGGCAAGTCGGTGGTCCGTGGCTCAAGGGGCGGCTGTCGTGGTTTGCCGGTTGGAGCTTGCACGTCCTTACCGGGGTACCAACCCGCGACGTGACGAATTCCTTCAAGGCTTATCGTAAGGAACTTTTCGACGCGGTGACAATCGAGAGCGACGGGGGGTTCGAGATCGGTCTCGAACTCACGGTGAAGGCGTTCGCGCTCGGCTACCGCATCGAAGAGGTCCCGTGCGTATCCAACGCCGATCGCCCCGCGGGGACTTCGCGCTTTCGCTTGTGGAAGTGGTTGCCGAAGTATCTCCGCTGGTACCGCTACGCGCTGACACACCGGCCCGGTCCGGTGCGCTGAGCGCCTAGGCGGTGCGGTGCGCGGAGTCCGACAGCGGTAGACGCACGCGAAACGTGCTCCCGCTACCGGCGCCGCTCTGGACGTCGATGTGGCCGCCGAGCTGTTCGACGTAACGCCGTACGATGTACAGACCTAGGCCGACGCCGCTCGCGGGCCGGCCACTCACGCTGGCCCCCTGCTGGAACATTTCGAAGATCTGCGGCACCTCGGATGCGGCGATCCCAATCCCGGTGTCGGCGACGGCAACTTCCAGTTCATGCGGCTCGGCCTGATGATGGATTGAGACCGTGACGTGCCCCTGATCGGTGAATTTCAACGCGTTGGTGATCAGGTTCTTGATGATGATCTTGAGCTTGCCGCGATCACTGCGGACCATCGGTGGGCCGCCGTTGAGACTCCAGCGCAGCTCGACGCCCGTCTTGCGGGGCAGGCGCGTGACTTCGGCGGCCAGGTCCTCAACCAGCGCGTCGAGCTGAACGTCCTCGATCTGCACCGGCGAGTGACCGGCCTCGAGCCGGTTGACGTTCAACGTGGCGTTGATCAGCTCCAACAGATCGGACGAACTCGCCTGGATGCGCTCCACCGTGCGCCGCTGCTCGGCGCTGAGCGGACCGAACGCTTCATCGAGGAGGAGTTCGTTGTACCCAAGGATGACGTTGAGCGGCGTGCGGAGTTCGTGCGACATCGTGGCTACGAAATCGGACTTCATGCGATCGGCCTGGCGCAGATCGCTGACGAGCCGCACGTTGTCGAGCGCAATCGCGGCTTGGTGAGCGATGCCCCGTAACAACCGCGGCGCGTTGGGAGCGAACGCGTCGGGCCGCCGCCCAGTGATGAGCACCCCGATCAAACGGTCGCCACGACTGAGCCTGGTCAGCAGCATCACGGCCGTGCGATAGCGTTGCAGGAACACTGCTGTCACTTGGTCCAGGTCGTCGTCCGCAGTGACGGAGACGGTGTCTTCGCGCAGCGCTCGCTCGATGAGTGGGAACGCGCCCGGCACATATTCGATACTCGCCAACGCGCCGGTTTGCGCGCTGAGCGGATCGGTCCCGGCCAAGCGGAAGACGCGCCGCCGCTCGTCCCACAACAGGATGATGCTCCAACTGGCGCCCAGCGTTGTCGTTGTGCTGCGCGCGATACGTTCGATCACCGCGTGCGCGTCGAGGGAGGTATTGAGGTCATCGGCAATCTGCAACAGCGCGCGTGTGACGGTAGCCTCATCGTCCTTGAGCGAGGTTTCGCGGAAGATCGCCCAGCGGTGCAAGTCGAGGTAGTGCGCGCCGATCACCGAGGTGAGCGCGCCTATCGCGAAAACGAACAGCACGTATGGCCACGGAACCGCGGCGGTCGGAATCATCGCCAGCGCGCCGATGAAGCCGAAGACCGCGGCGATGGCGACCGCCAGTTGGCCCCAGATCCCCCACGGAAACAGCAGTGGCAGCCCAGTTATCACGCACACCAAGCCGACCGCGCTCATCTCGGGGGCGCCACGTACGACGACTACGTAGGCGTTCAGTGCCAGCGCCAGTGCGGAACTCAGAGCGACGCATGCGCGCGTGACCAACCCGTAACGCAGCAGGCGTTCGCGCAGGAGGAATACGGCACTCCCGGCCAGCAGCTCGGGTGCAAACACCACCACAAACCAGGGCCACCGGTCCGGGTAGTAAAGTCCTTCGAAGACCGCCGCGATCCCCACCACACCCAAGAAGACGGCGGCTGCGAGGCCAAAATGGCGCGCGGTCAACTCATCAGCATCGCGCCGATATGCTGCGTGGATCGTAGCCGAGATTGCCGTGCTGTCGCGCATGATTCAGCGGCGAGTGTACCAGTCGAGTTGCGCGTACACCAACTCGCGATGCACTGCGCCATCTTCGCGTTGACACCCCCGAGGGCCTGCGACAAGATGCCGCCGCCGGTTGAGGCGGTCGGAGCGGTGTGGAAGGGAGCAAGGCATGCGCGGAGGTCGAAGCGGATGGGCGGGCAGTGTGCAGGTCATGGCGCTGACTGCGGCGCTGACCGCGGTGCTGTGCGCGGGGTGTTCATCGCAACGGCATGGTGACGCTGCGGGGTTGGGCAGCGCGGGCGTGACGGATCGCGCTGCAACCGAGGCGCGAGTGATCGAATATTTTCGCAAGACTGCCGCAGTGCCGTCGGGCGCCACCTTGGAAATCGCCGACTGGAGTGCGGCCGGGGTTCCGGGATGGAGCAAAGCCAATCTCAAGGTCAATTCCGGTTTCCGATCGGAAGACATGCATTTCGTGGTCAGTGATGACGGGCGCTACTTGGTACGCGGTGAGCCAGTCGATCTGACCGTCGATCCGGCGCTCGCGATACGCAGCCAGATCGATCTCAAGGGGCAGCCAGTGCGTGGCCCGGCCGACGCGCCGGTCACCATCGTGGAGTACTCCGATTTCCAATGCCCCTTCTGCGCCAAGTCTTCACAAACAGTCGAGCACGATCTGCTCGCGGCCTTCCCAGGTAAGGTGCGCTTGGTCCACAAGAATTTCCCGCTGCCACAGATTCATCCGTGGGCGCAGAACGCGGCGATCGCAGCGGAGTGTGCGCTGCAGCAGAGCAACGACGGCTATTGGCGTTTCTACGAAATGTTGTTCGAGCAGCAGAAAACCATCACTCCGGCAAACCTGCGCGAGAAGGTGTTGGATGGATCGGCGGTTGCGGGGCTCGACCGCGCCAAGCTGACGCAATGCTATGACAGCAAGGCGACCGCCGCACAGGTACAGGCCGATGTCAGCGAGGGCCACGCGCTCGGCGTGAACTCGACCCCCACTTTCTTCGTGAACGGCCGTCGGCTTGCCGGAGCGGTGCCTCTCGACAACTTCCGTGCGGCGGTTGAACAGGAACTCAGCTCGCGCTGAGTCTGGTGAGCGTCCGGTGCCAGAGTTCCGCGCAACTTCTGGTCAAGCCGCGAGTTCCTAGAGAGGCGCGCAGCGTGACCCCGACGGACGACCCCGATGTGCAGCTCATGTTGGCGGTTCAGCGCGACGATCGCGGGGCGTTCGAGGCTCTGTTTCGCAAATATGGCCGCCAGCTCGTCGGCTTTGCCCGGCAGTTTGTCGGCAGCCACGCGCGCGCGGAGGAATTGGTGCAGGATATTTTCTTGAAAATCTACCACAGTCGTCAGCGCTATGTGCCGCGTGCGCGCTTTGCGACTTGGCTGTATCGTATCGCTACCAACCAGTGTCTGAGCGAAGTGCGGCGGGGTGAGTACCACGGCCGCATGATCTCGCTCGATCCATCTGAAGACGAGAACGATGCGCCGCTACAGATCGCCGATCCCGAGGCGCGCAGCAGCGAGGATCTCATGTTGGGAAGAGAGGCCGCCGATAAAATTCGTGGCGTGCTCGAATCGCTGCCGCCACAACAGCGGGCCGCACTCCTGCTGGCTCGCGCCGAAGGCTTCTCGTACGACGAGGTCGCCGAGACCCTCGGCTGCTCAGTGTCAGCTGTGAAGAGCCTGGTCCACCGCGCAACCGTGACCCTGCGCGATCGCGTCGGAGAGCCCCAGTGATATCGATTTTCGGACATGGGCGCTGTGCCGCCGTACGACGCGACCTGATCGCGTGGATCGACGGCGCGCTCGTTGCGAGACGCGCACAGCGCATCGCGCGCCATCTGGAGACCTGCGCGGCGTGCGCGGCAGAGGCGGAAGCGGTGCGTGTGAGTGTCGGTGCGCAAACCTCTGCGCTGCGCGGCGCGGTTGCCATCGAGTCGGCCGACCTGGAT
>JBGOUW010000166.1:0-9301 GCA_041477755.1 Binatia bacterium | reverse complement strand
TGATCCCGCGCGCCCCTGGCGCGCGTCCCGACGCGCCGATCACGATCAGCGGCACCTTCGCCGCGCCGCAGATCCGGTAGTGCTTCAACGCGCGAGCCGCGTCTTCCGTATTCACGTGGAGAATCTTTGAGCGGCGCGGATGCGTGCCTTGGCCGCCTCTTCTGCTCGGTTCCTTGGTGCCGCGTTGGTATCGAGGGATTTGAGAAGGCTGCTCGATATTTTGGCCACCTCATCGACCGCAGTGAGGAAAGCCGCTTCGTTTGCCTTCGATGGCTTGTTGAAGCCGCTCACCTTTCTCACGAACTGCAAGGATGCCGCTCGAATCTCTTCCTCCGTAACCGGCGGTTCGAAGTTGAAGAGTGTTTTGATGTTTCTACACATGGGCGTCGCCTCGCTATGTTGGAGCCACGGAACGACCGGCGATTGAGCGGGCCGCACGCGCCTCTTCGTCCTCGGACAAGTTCCATCGGTCATCCACGACCGAGTCCTATTGCGGCCCTGGTTCGGTGACGGTGCCTTCTGGGTACTGGGGAAGATCGTCGCGAATCTCAAACCACGGCGCTTTGGATGACAACCAGAAGTGAGCCACTGGGCGGCGCCCAGGGTCACCCTCAAGCGTGCCTAATCGAATCCGGAAGGTGTCCGGTTCGGCGACACGCCAGCTGTAGATCGGCGAGCCGCACGTGGGACAGAACGCGCGAAACTTTCCCGGGGACGACTCGTACTCCCGGATTGATTCTCGTCCGGATACCCACTTCAGGTACTGCGATCGGATCGGTGCATTGGCGCCGAAGGCGGAGCCACTGGCGCGCTGGCACATCGAACAGTGGCAATACGCGAGAGGACCGAGCCTTCCGTGCAGCTCGAACCGCACGTCGCCACAGAGGCATCTTCCAGTCAGCATGATCTTCTCCGCCTGAAGCCGCTGATAACGGCGGCTGAGATTCAAATCGGCCGCCTCTGCTTTGTTCGGAAAGTCTTTACCAGACCATCGGCACAAGACGATACCGGACTGTCCGGCAATACGCGTCATAGCCCGGTAGGTTTGCGGACAGAAACCGCTCTTCGTCCAGAAGCCGAACGACGATGGCGCCACAGAGCGGAACCGCAGCGAGGAGCGCGCACAGCGACCCCAGCGCCAACGGCGTGGCTAAGGCCGCCAGCAAACCGCCCGCATACATCGGGTGACGAACGACCCGATATGGCCCCGTCTCTATCACGTGCTGGCCCGCATCAACTTTCACGACACCGGCGGCGTAGCTGTTCTCTTTGAACACGAAGAAGATCATCAAGAACCCAAGCGCGAGCATCACGTCGGCTGACAGAACGATGGATGTCGGCACCGCTGACCAACGAAAGCGATGATCGAACCCTGGAACAATGATGAGGGCGCACACCAGGACACTGGCGATGGCTTGGATGATCTTCTGGATCTTCTCATGCTCGGCCCGGGGACCGGCCTCGAGTCGACGCTCAACCAGACTGGGATCATGCTTCAGAAAATACAGCGTGATTGTCAGCATGGAGACGCCGAAGAGCATCCAGTAGATCCACGCTTCCCAAAAACGCAACGACCTAGCCGGCAGGAAGAGCAATAGGGCAAGGCCAACCTGCAATCGGATCAACCCAGTAAGGGACTTTTTCGAAAGCTCGTTCACTCCACTGCTTCCCATTGTGCCTTGAGAATGAAGCCGAACGGACGGATGAGTGCAACAGGCTGCCGCCGTCAGGTTTCCTTGTGGACTGCCTCGATGTTGTTGCCGTCTGGGTCGCTGACGAACGCGCAGTAAGCACGGTACTGAGGCCAATGCCTCGGGGCATGCCGTTCTCGGCCTCCGGTGGCAATCGCTGCAGCGAAGAACGCGTCAACGGCATTGCGATCAGCGGCCTCGAAGGCAAGATGCAGGCCACGAGTGACTTCTCCCGTTGCCCGTCCCAGGGACAACGAGGGTGTATCGGCGTCGCGCCGCCAAAACTCCGCAACCTCGTCCGTCTCGTACTGGGCAAGGACACCCAGGGGCGCCAGAGCCTGCGTGAAGAATCGCCGACTCGCGCCAAAGTCTGAGGCGAAGACTCCGATGTGGTGGATCATTCCAGTGAGGACCTTTCCGAAGGACTAACTCGTGCGGCTTCGGCTCGGCCTCTTCCTGAGCCCCTGCTGGGCGGCGTGCTACCGAGCACGACGCGCTATGGCCTTCAGCTCGACGGCAAGCTGAGGATCAGGCAACTGATGTACGGCAACGGTAGTGCGCGTCGGGCCGCTCCGGTCAAAGAAGCGATTCCAAACCTCATTGAAGCCGCCGTAGTCCGCCATGTTGACGAGGAACACGGTAACATCGACGACGTCGCCGAGTTGAGCGGCCACCGATTCGAGAGCCGCCTGAAGGTTCTCGATGGCGCCCTCGGTCTGCGCTCGAATGTCGATCTCTATTGCACCCGTGGGGCCTTTGGAGGCACCGGTGACGGAGTTGTCGGGTTGTCGAGAACTCACGCCGGCGACAAAAATGAGATCGCCGACCTCCTTGATATGCGAATACTGCGCGAGGTCAGGCGCACCTGTGAGGTGCCCGCCGATCGGTCGCCTCGACATGGATCAGACCTCGATCGCGATGTTCAACATCTCAATTTGGCCGACGCCTTCCGCACTGGGCGTCACGATGCTTCGCAGCGTAGCACGCACCTCGCGTCAGCGACAACGTTTCCAAGGACGCTTCCAAGGCGCTGGGAATGGCTGGCTTGGTGATGCCAACTCGCTGCAAACCGATTCTTTCACCGCCCACTACAGAACCGGCTCTTACAGGGTGCGGCCGCGAGACATGCTCATACCCGAGCGACAGTCCTTGACCGTCACAGCCTAATCCGGTCTCTTGCCGCGAACGGAAGGATCACTGTGATGCAGAAATTTCCCGACGGCTTTCTGTGGGGTACGGCGACGGCGGCGTATCAGATCGAGGGCGGCCACGATGCGGACGAGAAGGGGCCATCGATCTGGGACACCTTCAGCCACCTCCCCGGCAAGATTCACCACGATGAGAACGGCGATGTCGCCTGCGATCACTACCATCGCTATCGCGACGATGTCGCGTTGATGGCCGAGCTGGGACTGAACGCGTACCGCTTTTCGGTGTCGTGGCCGCGAGTGACTCCGAATGGGACCGGCACGCCGAACCAGAAGGGACTCGATTTCTACAGCCACCTCGTCGATGCCCTGCTGGAGCGCGGCATCCGCCCGTTCATCACGCTCTATCACTGGGATCTGCCGCAAGGATTGGAAGATCGCGGCGGCTGGGGATCACGCGACACTGCCACGGCGTTCGGCGAGTACGCGGCGGTGACGGGTCGCACGCTCGGCGATCGCGTAAAGGATTGGATCACGCTCAACGAGCCGTTGGCCGCGACGGTGGCCGGTCACCTGTTCGGCATGCACGCGCCGGGGAAGACCGACCCGGCACTCAGCTTTCAGGTGTCGCATCATTTGAATCTGGCGCACGGTCACGCCGTACGCGCGCTGCGTTCGACCGTCGCCAACTCCAACGTCGGGATCACCGAGGTGTCGATGCCGGTATATCCCGCCACGGATTCGGACGCGGATCGCGCCGCCGCGCATCGCTTCGATGGCTTTACCAACCGGTGGTACTGGGACCCGGTGCTGAAGGGTTCTTATCCCGCCGACATCCTGGAACGGCTCGGCCCGCTGGCGCCGAAAATCGAGCCGGGGGATCTGGCGACCGTCTCGCCGCCGATTGATTTCTTTGGGCACAACAGTTACTCGCGCGCGATCGTCAAGGACGCTCCCGACGCGCCCGTGCTCGGCAGCGCGCAGGTGAAGGCCGAAGGCCGGCCGCACACCGAGATGGGTTGGGAAGTATATCCCGATCATCTCTACGACGCGCTCACGCGCATCACCCGCGACTACAACGCGCCGGTGATTTACATCACCGAGAATGGCGCCGCGTACAACGACGAACTGGTCAATGGCGCGGTCGATGATCCGCAGCGCGTCGACTACTTGCGCCAGCATCTGGCTGCGGCTCAGCGCGCGATCGCGGCGGGCGTCAAGCTGCGCGGCTACTTCTGTTGGTCGTTCCTCGACAACTTCGAATGGAGTTTCGGCTACTCGAAGCGTTTCGGCATCGTATACGTGGAGTACTCGACGCAGCGGCGCGTCGTCAAAGCCAGCGGCCGGTTCTTCAGCGAGTGCGCACGGAGGAATGGAGAGCTGTAGGAAGTAGGCAGAGGGCAGTGGCGGACGCTCACATGTTGGCGGCCTTCACAAATGCTGCGCGCAGTTCGTCGTAGGTGCGGGTGACCGGGAACTGAGGGAACTCGCGGATCACGTTGTCGGGTGGGCGAAATAGAATCCCGGCATCGGCTTCGGCCAACATGCTGGTGTCGTTGTACGAGTCGCCGGCGGCAATGACGTCGAAGTTGAGCAGCTTGAAGGTCATCACCGCTTTGCGTTTGCCGTCGCGGATGCGGATGCGGTAGTCGCGGATCTTGCCGTCGCTGTCGACGACCAGCGAGTTGCAAAACAGCGTCGGGTACCCGAGCTGGGCCATCAGCGGCTTGGCGAACTCGTCGAAGGTGTCGGACAGGATGATCACCTGGAAGCGCTCGCGCAACCAGTCGAGAAAGTTCGCCGCACCGTCGAGCGGACGCATCGCCCCGATCACGTTTTGGATGTCAGACAACCGGAGGCGGTGCTGGTCGAGGATCGCCAGCCGCTGCCGCATGAGTTTGTCGTAGTCCGGCTCGTCGCGGGTGGTGATGCGCAGCTCGGCGATGCCGGTGCGCTCGGCGACGGTGATCCAAATTTCCGGAACCAGGACGCCTTCAAGATCGAGACATGCCAACATCACCTTCTCGCTTCGCTCTTGGTGATGGCGTAAACCTCATCGGCCGGCGAAGTGCAACCGAGCGCTACCGTCGGGAGTGCGCCGATATAGATCAGAACGGAACGTCCCAGGTGTCGCCCGGGCGAACATTGCGTGGAATGCCCCACAGATCTCGCGTCGGTGCCGGCGCGGCGGGCACCGGGCGGGCCGGCGGGCCGCCTTTGGTGCTGGTGTTGAGCAGGATCGATACGGTGCGCGAGCCACGATTGACCACCGCGAGGTCGGGGCGGCCGTCGTTGTTGAAGTCACCCGCAGCCACGCTGGCCGGATGCAGACCAACGGGGAATGTGACCGGTTCGGTGAAGCTGTTCGGTCCGACGCCAAGCAGGATGGCGACCTGATCATCGCCCTCGCGGGCGACCACGAGATCGAGCTGGCCATCGCCGTCGAAGTCGTCCGACACCAACGGCTGTACGTTGGTGCCCAGGTTGCCGGTGACGGCGCTGGCCAAACCATGCGGCGTGCCGTGGAGCACGGCGACGGTATCGCTGTGGCCGTTGCCGGCAATCAGATCAACGCGTCCATCCCGGTTGAGATCTCCGGTGAGCAGAAACGTCGGCCGCAAGCTAAGCGCGTAGTTGGTGCTGGTCGGGAAGCGCCCGTGGCCGTCGCCAAACAGCACGGTGACGCTGTCGGCGAGCGAGTTGGCCACGGCGAGGTCGAGATGGTTGTCGGCGTTGAAGTCACCCGACGCAAGCGCCGTGGGGGCTGCGCCGACGGCGATCAACAGCGGTTGCGCGAACCCGCCGCGGCCATCGCCGGCGAGGATCGCGACGTCGTCGCTAGCGGAGTCGGCGACCGCAAGATCAGGATGATGGTCTTCGTCGAAGTCGGCGACCAGCAGTGCGCGCGGCTGGCGACCAACGAGATACTTCCGGCCGCTGCGAAATGCACCGCGGCCGTCGCCGGCGAACACGGCCACGCTGTTGGTGTTCTCGCTCACGACTGCGAGATCGGACAAACGGTCGCCGTCGAAGTCACCGACCGCGACCGCGATCGGATCTTCGCCGGCGGCGAGGGTCGGCGAGCCGCGGAAGTTGCCGGTACCATCGCCGAGCAGCACTGTGACTGAATCTCCAAGATGATTCGCCACGACCAGATCGAGGTTGTTGTCGCCGTTCAGATCGTCAGCCAGCAAAGCGACCGGTTCGCGGCCCAGACTGTACGCCCCACCCGCGCGAAACGTGCCGTCGCCGTTGCCGAAGAACAACCCGACGGTGACCGACTGGTCGTCGATGATGGCGACATCCAACTTACCGTCGTGGTCGAAATCCCCCAGCGCCGCGGCGCGCAGGCTACGTCCGCTAGCGAACGGGGCGCCGGCGCGAAAGTGCCCGCCGTCACCGTTGGCGAACACAGTCGCGCCCCTGGCATCGAGTACGATGAGATCAGGACGCAAGTCGCCAGTGACGTCGCCGATCACCAGCGCGCGCGGATTGATACCGCCGCGGAGCGTCTCGCCGGGTTGGAAACCCCCGGAGCCGTCGCCGTGCAGAATGAGGATGGTGCCGGCGGTCTCATCGGGAATCGCGAGATCGAGGTGCCCATTGCCGGTGAGGTCGCCGCTGGCCAAGGTAGTGGCATACTGGACATCGATCGGCGGACCCGCGGAGAAATTGCCATGCCCATCGCCGAGCAGGACGCTGATCCCGCCGTCGTGAGCCACCAACAAGTCGAGCGCGTCATCGCCATTGACCGGGGCCGTCAGCAGCGCGCGAGGTCTTGGTCCGACTGGGACGGAGCGGCTCTGCGCGGCGAAGCCACCCGCACCGTCGCTGCTGACGATGGCGATCGCGCCCGCGAGCTCTTCGGGATAGACGATGTCGAGCGTGCCGTCGCCGTCGAAATCGGCCGTGGCGATCGCTTTGAGAAAGCCTCCTTTACGAATCGTGTGCGGTGAAGAGAATCCACCGTTGCCGGTGCCGAGCAGCAAGGAGACGCCGCGGTCACCGGCGACGAGGAGATCAGGCACGGCATCGCCATTGAGTCGCCCGATCGCGAGCGCCGTCGGGGCCGGTCCTGCCGGATAGTCGACGCGAGTTTGAAAGGACAGTGTTGCCGAGGTGACGTGCGCGGACAGCGCGACGCAGAGCCCGATCGTCACGGCGCCGCTCAGCCGCATGCGATGTGGCTACCAGATCAGGTCGCGAGCGTCTAGCGTAGGCGCCACCGACTGCGCTCGGTGTGCTGCGGGCTGAAGTCCGCGGAGGGTATCGCCGAATTCGAGCGTGTTACGTTCGCCGCTTACCCGCACACATGCGACTGCCCATTCGGACGTTGGGACGGGCGCGTGGCAGCGCGTCCTTGGGTGACACGCGTTCGCTCCGCATCTTGAGCAACACGCGTCGCACGGCGTCGGGGGTGAGGCTCAGGGTCTCGCACACGACCACGAAGGAGAAAGGTGAGCGCCGTCCGGTGGAGTGCACCCACTGCTCGGCTTCGTGCGCGATATGCCTCGCGTTGCCGAGGTAGCTGCGGATGCCGTCCTCCAGCACTGCCAGCATCAACGCCTTGATGCCGGTGAACTCCGCTTGGCGCGGCTCGCCGCCGGCGAGAGCGTGAATATCATTGAAGTCCAGATCGAGTTCGAGTGCGTTCACGTCTAATTCCGCCTGCTCCCGTGCAATCCGTGGTGACCGGGACATAGTTCCATGTTCCTCCTGCCTCCGGGCTTGCACGGGTAACCCAGGGGCGGCGCGACTTCTGAAGGAGTAAGCAAAGCAAGTGACGTGCCCTGCAAATAATGACCGGCGCGGTCGTGTACGTGGGGCAAAGCTCTCTGGCGAAAACGCAACTAGCTCGCGATTGCGCCGCAACGGTGCCGGCGCGATGACGCCTTTCGGCCGCAGCGGCGAGATGCTAACGAAGCGCGGAAATGAACGAACCGCCGCGATGAGTGAAGGCCACTGATGCCGAGCATACTGCTGACGAACGATGATGGGGTCGACTCGCCAACGTTGCCACCACTGGCGCGCGCGCTTGCCGCTCTAGCTGATGTGCGAACTGTCGTGCCGGACACCGAACGGAGTTGGATTGCGAAGGCAATCACACGCTTTGAGCCCTTGCGCCACCATCAGGCCGAGCGTGACGGGGTCGCAATTGAAACCGTGAGTGGCACGCCGGCCGACTGCGTGAGCCTGGCGGTGCATACGATCGACCCGCAGCGGCCCGATCTGGTGGTGTCGGGCATCAATCTGGGGCTGAACTACGGGCTCGCGTTCTTGCTGTCGAGCGGCACCATCGGTGCGGCGATCGAGGCGTGCCTGGCGGGGCTGCGAGCCGTCGCCATCTCGATGGCGATTCCTGCCGACGCCTACGGGTTGAGTGGCGCCCATCGCGCCGAGTTGCTGGGCGAACGAGTCGACACGGTCGCTGTGATTGCGGCCGACATCGTCGCGGATCTCATCGGCGAGGAGTTCCCCGCGGGCATCGATCTCTTCTCAGTCAATCTGCCTGCCGAGGCCACAGTGCGCACCGCGCGGGTCGTGACCTCGGTGACGCGCTGCCGCTACGGGAGCATCTTCGTCCCGGGTCCGGAGGGCGACTACCTCCATCGCTTCAGCGCCATCGAGGCGATCGCCGACGGCGGCGACATGGCGGTGGTGGATAGCGGCAAGGTAGCGATCACGCCGCTGTGTCTGGATCCGTCAACAACCATCCCGGCGCCATTGCGAGCAAAGCTGGAACGGCGTTGACGCCGCCCGAGGTGAGGGATCAGGCGCGGCGCAGAGTCCGCACGTTTGCGATGTGCAGCGGGCGCGCCAAGGAGAGCATGATACTCAGCAACTTGGGAACGTCCCCGGTTCTTTGCCTAGGTTGACCCGCCACGAAACGCGCTCAGCGCCTCGACGACCGCGTCGGCGTCGCCGGGGACGACGATGTTGAAGTTAGCGCCGGGGGCACCTTCGGCAACCAGACGGCGGAGTTTGGTGACGAGATCTGCCAGGCCAAATCGATGCGCGCGATCGCGATCGGCACTGCGGAGCTGCGCCACCGCCTCAGGCGGAACAGGGATGTGCAGCTGCGCGCTCAAGAACTCGCACCGACGCGCGCTGTTCAGCGGCAAGAGTGACGGCACGATCGGGCACGTGATTCCCGCTGCGACCGCCCGATCGCGATAGCGGAAAAACCCCTCGACGTCGGTCACGATGTTCGCAATCAATCCGTTCGCTCCCGCGTCGATCTTTCCGCGCAGGAAGAGGAAGTGCTTGTCCAGTGCACGTTCGGGGAACTCGGGATGCGCGGCGACGAAGATGTCGAGGGTGGGCAGCGGCTCGCTCTGCGAGCCATCGATCAACGTGCCCGCGCGATAGCCGGCAACCATCCGGACAAGGTCGCTGGTGTTGAAGCGGTACGAGTCGAGCACTTTCGAGTTGCCGGGGGACGGGTCGCCGCGGATGATCAGC
>JBGOUW010000222.1:0-7892 GCA_041477755.1 Binatia bacterium | reverse complement strand
GACGTCGCTGAAGTCACGCGCCAGCTCAGTGGCGAGCCGGGATTGCGCGCCATCGAGTGTGCGCCCGGCGTGAGTCGATGGGAGTGGGACGTGACAGAGTCGCGGCTGATCAATCCATTCGGCTTGGTGCGCGGCGGCTACCTGTCGATCTTAGCCGATGCGGCGATGTCGTCCGCCATCGGCTCGGTGCTCGGCGACGGCGAACTTGCCACCACCGCCGAGTTCAAGATTTCCTTCCTGCGCGCCGCCAAGCCGGGGGTACTCCGCGCTGAAGGGCGGGTCGTACAGAAGGGCCGGCGAGTCGCCTTTCTGGAAGCACAGATCCGCGACGCGAGGGGCGAACTACTCGCCACCGTGACGAGCACGTGGACGGTCATGCGCGCCGATTGATCCGGGTAGCGTCCCAATTCGGCGGTTGACTCTGTTCGCCAAATAGTGCCACTTACTGCGCCGGGTTCCGCAAGGGGCACAAATCAGGAGAACGGCTCGCCCGCTGACAAGCACCGCGCTTTCAGCCGACACCCGTCCTCACTCAGTAAGGACTGACGCAGCAATGATCGACATCAAACGTGTGGTGATTCTCGGTGCCAACGGCACCATGGGCGCAGGCAGCGCCGAAACCTTTGCCGCTGGCGGTTGCGACGTGGTGTTGCTGGCGCGCGCCACCGAGCGCGCCCGTGAAGGCCTCATCGGTGCGCAGAACATGGCCAAGTCGGTACGAATCGCCGATCGCATGTCGGTGGGCACTTACGATGGAGATTTCGACGAGGCGGTCAGCAAGGCCGACCTGATCTTTGAAGCCCTCGCTGAGGACATCGAACTGAAGAAGGGCTTCTTCGAGCGGGTCGATAAGCATCGCCGTCCGGACTCGATTGTCGCCACGGTCTCTTCCGGTCTCTCGATCGCCGCGATGGCGGCGCCGCGCAGCGACAGCTTCAAGCGGCACTTCCTCGGCATCCATCTCTTCAATCCACCCAACGTCATCGTCGGCACCGAGGTCATTCCACACACCGGCACCGACCCGGGGCTCGTCCCCGCCGTGGTTGACATGTTGGAGAAGCGCTTCGGACGCGTCGTCACCGTCTGCCGCGACATGCCGGCGTTTGCCGGCAATCGGGTTGGCTTCAAGGTACTGAACGAGGTGGCGCAGCTCGCCGCCAAGCACGGTGTCGCTTTCGTCGATTACCTGATTGGTCCGTACACCGGCCGAGCGATGCCACCGCTCGCCACCGTCGACTTGGTCGGTTGGGACGTCCACAAGGCGATCGTCGACAACGTCCACGCGCTGACGAGCGACGAAGCGCACGACGCTTTCGCGCTGCCGACCTACATGGCCGAGTTGATCGACGAAGGCCACCTCGGCAACAAGACGCCCGAGCGCGGCGGCTTCTACCGCCGGACTAAAGAGGGCGGCAAGACCATCAGCCTCGTGCTCGATCCGAGCAGTGGCGGCTACAAGGATCCCGCCGACGTCAAAGTGAAGCCGCTCGCTTTCGTCGAGAAGATGCGCGAGCTGCATCGGATTGGCTGTTACGTCGACGCGTTCAAGCATTTCCTCACGGCCGCTGGCGCCGAAGCCGACATCGCTCGTAAGGTGGTCTTTGGCTACGTGAGCTATGCCCTCAACCGCGTCGGCGCCAAAGAGGTCGTCGACCAGCCGCGTGACGTCGACCGCATCATGGGATTCGGTTTCAACTGGGCGCCGCCGACGGTGCTCGCCGATGTCATTGGGGTGAAGGAAACGATCAAAGCGATTGAGCGCTGCGGTCTCAGCGTCCCGACCGTTCTCAAGCAAGCGAAAGCCGGCGAACGATTGTTCCGGGAGCCGAACGTCAACGTCGGCCGGTTCTTCGCGGCGTAACCGCGCGTTACAGATCGCGCGGTAGCAGCTTCAGACGGCCGCGCAGCGACACCACACCGAAGTGGCGCAGATCGAGCGTAGCGATCGCCTCGGCGTGTCGTCGCTCCGCGATCGCCATGACGATCGCGTCAACGAGTCCCAACCGTAACGCGCGATACCGCTTGTTCAGGTCGTACGCACGGTCTACGTCTGCATCGTTCCCCCACTCCATGACGAACGAACCACCCGCGACATCGGCGAGAAACGCCTCCGCAACCCGCTGGCCCAAGTGCGTATGGGCGAGGTAGTCGACCTCGGGTAGGATCGCCCACGGCAGCAGCCAGCGAGCGGGTTGTTCCTCGAATAGTGCACGCATCACCTCGTGGTGGCGATCATCACCATCCAGCAGTGCCAGTATCGCGCCCGTATCGGCCACGATCATCGGGCGCGGCCCATTCCCTTCAGCAGGACCTCGGCGCGCTCGCTGAGATTACCTTTGCCGCTCCGGCCGGCACCGAGACTGCGGGGCACCCGAGTGCCCCGCCGGGCGTAGGCGGCGACGGCTTCGCGCACGAGCTCGGCGGGCTTGCGCCCCTGACGCCGCGCCATCGTCTTGAGCCGCTGATAGTCCGCGCTATCGAGATAGATCGTGGTCTTTTGCGTCTCGTTCATATGGTTGCCATATATGGTACCAGTCGGCGGATTGCAAGGGCTCACTGCGGGCACGCAAGCCCTGCCCTGCGAGGCGACCGCGGCGTTCGTCCACCTTCGCGTACCCGCCTTGCGCAAGGCGGAACCACGATGGTAGGTTGCCAATAGTTGGGCGCATCGAATCGCCCACCAACGGAGGATGCGATGGCAGCACCCATCTACGTGCTCGGCGGATATCAGACCGACTTCGCTCGCAACTGGAACAAGGAGAGCAAGCATATCGTCGCCTTGATGCGGGAGGCGGTACTGGGCGGCCTGGAAGACACGGCCATCGAGGCGCAGGAGGTCGACGTCGGCCACGTCGGCAACTTCGCCGCGGAACTCTACGCCATGCAAGGGCATCTCGGCGCCTTTCTCGTCGACATCGATCCGGCGTTCTCCGGTCTGCCCACCGCGCGGCACGAAGCCGCGTGCGCCTCGGGCAGCATTGCGATTCTCGCCGCCTCGGCGGAGATCGAAGCGGGCCGCTACGATCTCGCCATGGTTGTGGGCGTCGAGCAGATGAAGACCGTCGACCCGGCCAAGGGCGGCGACTTTCTCGGCACGGCCGCGTGGTACGAACGCGAAGCCAAGGGCATCGAGTTTCCGTTCCCTAAACTCTTCGGCAAGCTTGGCGACGAGTACGATAAGCGCTTCGGCTTGAAAGATGAGCACCTCGCCCACATCTCAGCGGTGAACTACTCCAACGCCAAGCGCAACCCGCTGGCACAGACGCGCAACTGGTACATGACCGAAGACCACGCGCGCTCGCAGGACAAGTTCAACAGCATCATCGGCGGCCGCATTAAAGTGTCCGACTGCTCACAGGTCACCGACGGCGCGGTGAGTTTATTCCTCGCCTCCGAGAAGTACGCGACGGTTTACGCGAAGCGGCGCGGTATTGCGCTCGGCGCCATTCCGCGGCTGCTGGGGTGGGGTCATCACACCGCTCCGATCGAATTCACCGCGAAAGTCGCCGAGAGCAAGGACAATCCGTACGTGTTGCCACATACGCGCCAGACGATTCTCGACGCCTTCAAGCGCGCAGGCATAGCGCAGTGCTGGGACGTCGACGCGATCGAGACGCACGACTGCTTCACGACCTCGGAGTACATGGCGATTGATCATTTCGGTCTGACCAAGCCGGGCGAGTCGTGGAAGGCGCTTGAAGATGGCACCATCGAGATGGGCGGGAAGTTGCCGATCAATCCGAGTGGTGGCCTGATCGGGTGTGGTCATCCTGTCGGCGCCACCGGCACGCGCCAGGTGCTCGACGCTTACCGGCAGATCACCGGCCAGTGCGGTGACTACCAGGTCGAAGGCGCCAAGAAGGTCGCCACGTTAAACATCGGCGGCAGCGGTACTACCAGCGTCGCGTTCGTCGTCGGCTAGCAAGCCCTTCATCGACCGATTTTGGGTGCGGGCGCCGTCGCCTTTCCTTGGCCAAGCCGCACCAACTTGCAACTTCGCTGGCAACCGGCCACAGTACACGCCCCAATGGAAGATCTCGCTCGCGAATCGGTGGCGCTTCACGCCCAGATCCACGGCAAGCTGGAGGTGAAGAGCAAGGTCGAGCTCAAGACGCGCAAGGACTTGAGCCTGGCGTACACCCCCGGCGTGGCGCAGGTCTGCCTCGAGATTGCCAAGGATCCAGCACGGGTCTTCGACCTCACCATCAAGCACAACACCGTCGCCGTGGTCTCCGATGGCTCGGCCATTCTCGGCATCGGTAACCTCGGCGCCGCGGCCGCGTTGCCAGTGATGGAAGGCAAAGCCGTGTTGTTCAAAGAGTTCGCCAACGTCGATGCCTTCCCGATTTGCCTCGACACACAGGAGGTCGATGAAATCGTGCGTGTGGTGCGCGCGATTGCGCCGGTATTCGGCGGAATCAACTTGGAGGACATCTCGGCGCCGCGCTGCTTCGATGTCGAAGCGCGGCTGCAGGACCTCGGCATTCCAGTGTTCCATGACGATCAGCACGGCACCGCGATCGTCGTGCTCGCCGCGCTGCTCAACGCGTTGAAGGTCAGCAATCGGAAGCTGAGTGACTGTACCATCGTGTTTAGCGGCAGTGGAGCCGCAGCGATTGCCTGTGCACGCCTGATCCAGCACTGCGGCCAGCAGCCAGGCGACATCATCCTGTGCGACTCGAAAGGTATCGTGCACTCGGGCCGCGCAGATCTCAACGCGCACAAGCGCGAGATGGCCGCGCACACTAATCGCCGCCGTCTCACCGGTGGTCTCAGCGACGCGTTGCGCGGCGCGCACGTCTTCATTGGCTTGTCGCAGGCGAATTTGGTCACGCCCGAGATGGTGCGTACGATGCACCCGCATCCAATCATTTTCGCGATGGCCAACCCGACGCCGGAGATCCTGCCTGATGCTGCCCGCGCCGGCGGCGCCGTGGTCGTCGGCACTGGCCGCAGCGACTTCCCGAACCAGATCAACAACGTCCTTGCCTTCCCCGGCGTCTTTCGCGGCGCACTCGATGCGTGCGCCACGGCAGTCAATGAAGACATGAAGTTGGCCGCTGCGCACGCGCTCGCGAGTTACGTCATCGAGCCCACGCCCGAGCGCGTGTTACCCGATCCGCTCGACAAGAAGGTCGCCTACAAGGTCGGTGCCGCGGTCGCCGACGCCGCGCGCCGCACCGGTGTCTGCCGACGTTAGTCTATCGCTTGTCACACCGGTCTTGCCCCGCTAGGCTGCCGAGCATGCGACGATTCGCTCTCACTCTGGTGCTCGCCTTGGCCGCTCGTGTCGCGCCGGCGCAAGTGATGGAAGGGGGCAGCGACCCGATCGGTCAAGGCAGTGGCGCCCTCTCCGACGTGAGTACGAGTGTTCACAACCATACGCTGTCGCTTCACGAAGCGAGCGTGGGCTCCGTCCACTCAGGCTCGGTACGCGACGCCAGCGTGGGCAGCATGTTGAGCGGGCCGGTTTCTGAAATCAGTGCCGGCCCCGTCAGAGGCAGTGGTGGCACGTTCGCGATCATCAGCGTCGACGACGCCACCGTTGGCGCCGTGAAAAAGGACCGCGATGCCGAGCTAGGCGAACGCATCGCCGAGCCACTGCACGATCTCCGTTCGCTGCGCGAACAGTTGCTCGCGATTGAGCCCGTGCCGCAGGATTCGCCCGAGCGGGATTCGCCACAACTCGAAGGATCAAGCGTCGCCCAAGCCGATGCTGGTGAGGCGGACCTCGGTGATGCGCCGGCGGATGAAGCGGCAGGCGATCAGTCAAGCGACACCGCAGTGGTTGATGATACCGAGCCACCGCCGCCGGACGCCGCGGAAGGCCCCCAAGAAGAAGATCCCGGCTCACCCGACGAGTGACCGGCTTTGGTCAGCACCCGGCGTCGCCCCGCGCTGTGTACACGACAACCCCACATGGAACTACGTAACGCGGTCGCCGTCGTGACTGGTGGCGCCCGACGCCTGGGGCGGGCGACGGTGCTCGCCCTCGCCCGGTCGGGGTGTCACGTCGTCGTCAATCACCATCAATCCCCGGAGGCAGCAGCCGACACGGTCCGTGCAGCGCAAGCATTGGGCGTGCGCGCGGCAGTGTTTCGCGCCGACGTGAGTGACCGCGAGAGCGCCCATGCGTTGATCGACTTCGCCATTGCAACGTTCGGACGCCTCGATGTGCTGGTCGCCAACGCCGGCGTGTTTCGGCGCACGCCACTCGCTGATGTAACCAGCGACGATTGGGACGACATGATGCGGGGCAATCTCGATACACTCTTTTTCTGCGCGCAACGGGCGGCGCCACCACTGCGCGAACGCAGCGGTGCCATCGTGGCATTCGCCGATGTCGCCGCCATCCGGCCCTGGGTGGACTATATTCCCTACTCGGTCGCCAAGAGCTGCGTCGCCGCGTTGGTGCGTGATCTCGCCCGGGAGCTGGCGCCGCAAGTGCGCGTGAACGCGATCGCGCCGGGGCCGGTGCTGTTTCCGGAGCGTTTCGACCCGGCGCTTCGACAGCGCGAGATCGACCGTACGCTGTTGCGACGCGGGGGCACGGCGCAGGACATCGCCGACGCGGTGCTGTTCCTCGCGCGCTCCGACTACATCACCGGCGTGGTGCTCCCAGTCGACGGTGGCCGCCTCTTGTATCGTCGTGACGCCTGAGCAGTTCTGGACTGTGATCTTCGGACGCCCGGCGCCCGTCGAGATCGAGATCGGCGCCGGCCGCGGCGCATTTCTGTTCGCTGCCGCCGCCGCAGTGCCCGCGCACAACTTCTTCGCGATCGAGCACTCCGCTACCCGGGCCGCCGCGCTTATGCGTGACAGTGCGCAGCGCGCCCTGGCGAACGTGCGCGTACTCCATGCGGACGCGGATTGCGTCATCGACCAGCTCGTTCCCGACGATTCGGTCGCGGCCTACCACATCTACTTTCCCGATCCTTGGTGGAAGCGGAAGCACCATCGGCGCCGGTTGTTCACGCTGTCCTTCGTAACGGCACTCTGGCGCAGCCTCGCTCCCGGCGGACGCGTGTACGTTGCCACCGATGTTGAGCCCTACTTTCAGGACATTGTCGGCTTATTGGGCGAGCGACTCCAGCCCGACGAGACGCCACGACCACACGCGATCGTCACACGTTTCGAACAGAAAGCGCTGGCCCGCGGCGCAGCGACACACACCGCTGTGTTTCGGAAGGTGATGGCGTAGGGTCAGGCGGCGGCGATCACTTCGCCGACGACGGCAACGATCGCGTCGGCGTCGATGCCGTGCGCGGCCATCAGCTCGGCTGGCCGGCCCGAGCGCGAGACCACCGCAACCGCTAGCTTGTGAACGCGGACCCCTTCGGTAGCCAGCGCGCTCAGAACGGCGTCGCCGAGCCCGCCGTCCCAATAGTGATCTTCCACCGTGATCAAGGTGTTGTTGGTCGCGCGCGCCGCCCGCAGCAGGCCCTGGCGATCTATCGGCTTCACTGAATACGCATCGATCACGCGGATGCGGATGCCTTCCGCGAGCAAACGCTCGTAGGCCTTGAGCGCCTCGAACAGTGTCACACCCACCGCCACGACCGTAGCCCGATCCGCATCGCTCGACTTCAGCACCTTCGAGCCACCGATGGGAAACTGTTCGGTGCTCTCGTACAGCACGGGCGTCTTCGGGCGCGAGAGGCGCAAGTACACGATGCCATCGATGGCCGCCGCCGCGCCGACCAGGCGCTCCGCACTGACCGCGTCCGACGGGTACAATACGATCGACCCCGGAACGGCGCGCATCATCGCGATGTCCTCGAGCCCCATCTGGGACGGTCCATCTTCGCCAATCGACACGCCGCAATGAGAGCCACCGAGCTTCAAATTGGCTTGCGAGATGGCGGCCATGCGGATGTGATCAAAGCCGCGTG
>JBGOUW010000150.1:0-9772 GCA_041477755.1 Binatia bacterium | reverse complement strand
GCCATCGCCGGTGTGAGGACCGGACCTCGTGCAACCTCGTGCCGATCTCGCGCCGGCGGTCATCGTTCCCGACAGCCTGACCGCCCTGGGCCTCGTACGCAGCCTGGCTCCGCGCGGCGTGGCGTGTACAGTCGCGGCGTGGAACGCGCTCGGACCGGCGCGCTACTCGCGCCACGCGCGCGTCGTCACCTGTCCGCCGCCGAGCGCGGGTCGCGCGTTCCTCGATGCCGTGATGACGATCGGCCGGACGTTCGCCACACCGCCGGTGCTGTTCGTCACCGACGAGTCGTCGATGTTGCTGGTCCAGCGCGGTCGCGATGAGTTGGCGCAGCACTTCCGCATCGCGCTGCCGCCGGTGGAGCAACTGGCGCGCTGGGTGTCGAAGCCGCGCTTGTACGAAGCGAGTGCGGCGGCTGGGGTTGCGACTCCGCAGACGTGGGTGCTCGCCGGAACCCGCTGGCCCGCCGATGTGTCGTACCCGATCGTCGTCAAGCCGGCGCAGCGCGTGATTTGGGTCGGCGACTATACGCTGCGGTCGTTCCGCCACGACTTCGGATGCAAGGCGCTGCTCGCATCCGATGCTGCACACGCGCAGGCGATCGTCACGCGCGCGCACGAGCTGGGGTACGAGATGATGCTGCAGCGGCCGGTCCCGGGCGAGGTCACGGACTTGCTCACCGCGGGCGTGTTTGCAGGGCGCGACGGCAGTCGCGCGCTGTTCACCGCGCGGAAGCTGGCGCAGGTGCCGCGCGACTTTGGCGACGGGTCGGTGGTCGAGGGCTTGCCGCTGCCGGAATTGGCGCCGCCGGTGTGGCGGCTGGTTGAGCAGTCGGGTTTCACCGGTGTCGCCGATCTCGAATTCAAGCGCGACGCGGCCGACGGGCAGTTGAAGTTGCTCGACGCCAACCCGCGCCCGTGGTTGTGGATCGAACTGGCGACGCGTTGCGGAATCAATCTGCCGTATCTTCTCTATTGCGAGGCGACGGAGCAGCGCGCCGAGGCTGCGCCCGCGCAGCTCGCCGCCAGCGTGAAATGGTGTTCGGCGCGGGCGCTGGTACGCACGCTGCTGGAGTCGGGCGCAACCAATCGCGGCGCTGCACTCAGCGGCGCGTTACACGCATGGCGCGACGCCGACATGGACGGTACCTTCGCCCCCGACGATCTGCTGTGGCGCATGTTTCTCCAGCCCGCCTTCTGGCGCGATGCGCTGCGTGCCGCCCGCCACCAATTGCCGGAGATGTAAGAGTACCGGCAGATCCGCGTAATCCTATACGCTTCCGATCGGCGTTTCCTTGGCGAGCCGCATCGGGCAAGTGGATGAAGTGAAATCATTGAGATGGGTGGCAGGGCCACATCCATCATGTCGATATCTGATCAAGGTCGTTCGCCCTTCCGAAAAATCTGCTTGTTAGTTGGTCAGAAGCAGGACGCGTAGCCGGCTGATCGTTGCCGTCGCGTCCGATCACCCGGCTGTGCCGCGTCCTGAGAAGGGAAGTGCCATGGCCGATTCAAGCGACAGGACACGACCGGTATCCTCGTTCGCTCTGAGGCGGTGCGGGTGGAGCTTCGCGGTAGTCATCTGCGCCGTGTGGTTCGTCGCCGGCGCGCGCCCGGCGCGGGCCGGCATCAACGTCTGGACGAGCAACGGACCAGAGCCCGCATCTGTCCGAGCGCTCGCCATCGATCCAACGACTCCGACGACCATCTACGCAGGGGAGGATGCGTGGGAGCCGGAAGGGCGGGGCGGCGTGTTCAAGAGCATCGATGGCGGTGACACCTGGAGCCCTGCGGGCCTCATCGCAATGATTTCGGCACTCGCCATCGATCCCGCCACACGTGCCACGCTGTACGCCGGAACGGAGGAGTATTGCGAGAGGGGCTGTGGAAGCCCTGTTAGCGTGTTCAAGAGCACCGATGGCGGCGCCACCTGGGGTGCCACAGGCCTCATCGCCTCGGAGTTAGGAGTCTTGGCGCTTGCCATCCTTCCCGCCCCGCCCGAGACGCTCTACGCTGCGGACCGCGGCGTAAACAAGAGCACGGACTCCGGCAGCAGTTGGGTCAACCTTGGCCCGGCCTCCTCAACCGTCTTGGCCCTCGCCATCAATGTCTCCACACCCGGTGCGCTTTACGTCGGCGCCGCCGGGAAGGGCCTGAATACCCCTGGCGTGTTCAAGACCACGGATGGTGGCGATACCTGGAGCGCCGCCGGCCTGAGCGGCTTTCAAGTCAACGTGCTCGCCATCGACCCCAACACGCCCGACACACTCTACGCGGGAACTGGCGGCGGCGTGTTCGCGACCGGGGACGGCAGCGGCGTGTTCAAGACCACCAATGGCGGCAACACCTGGAGTGCGTTCAACACGGGGCTGACGAACCTGGACATCAACGCACTCGCCATCGATCCCAGGACCCCGACGACGCTCTACGCCGGGACGGCGGGCGGCGGCGTGTTCAAGAGCACCGACGGCGGTTTCACCTGGAGTGCGCTCAACACCGGCCTGACCAACCTTAACGTCAACGCGCTCGCCATCAATCCCATCGAGCCGCGTCGGGTCTACGCTGGGACGGACGGCGGCGTGTTTGCCATCGAGCAAGTCCAGGTCGTCGGCTCCGGAACGCCGGCGAGTTGCACGGAAGCCGCACTCGACGCAGCGCTGGCGCCTGGCGGCTTGGTGACGTTCGACTGCGGGGCGGCGCCCGTCACCATCACGATCACCAGCACCAAGACGATCGCGCAGGACACCACGATCGACGGCGGCGGAAGGATCACGATCAGTGGTGGCAACGCGGTCGGGGTTTTTGTTGTGAACGAGGGAGTGACCCTGGAACTTCGCAGGGTCATCATCAGCCGGGGCTACGTCTGGGGGGGTGGTGGCGCCATCGTGAACAACGGCACCCTCACCGTCACCAACAGCACCTTCTCCGGCAATAGCGCGAGCGAGCCCAAGGAAGACCTCGCTATCGGCGGCGCCATCTTCAACCGAGAAACCGGCACCCTCACCGTGACGAACAGTACTTTCTCCGGCAATAGCACCGCCTTCGCCGGCGGCGCCATCGCGAACGTCGGAACCCTCACGGTGACCAACAGCACCTTCTCCGGCAATATCATCGGCGACGGCGGCGCCATTTTCAACCTCTCCAACAGATCCAACGGCGAAAGCGGCACCCTCACCGTCACCAACAGCACCTTCTCCGGCAACAGCGCCACCAACACCGGCGCCGCCATCGCGAACGGCGGAGGCGGCCTAGCCGGCGGCACCCTCACCGTCACCAACAGCACCTTCTCCGGCAATAGCGCGAGCGGCAGCAGTGCCGGGGCCATTGACAACGCAGCCACTTGTGGTGACAGCCGCAACGCCCCATGCCCGGCAATACTCAGGAACACGATTGTCGCCAACTCCTCCGGTGGTAATTGCGTTGGCACTATCACCGATGGCGGGCACAACCTCGACGATGGCACCACGTGCGGCTTCACGAGCCAGGAGCCCACCCTCTGCGGAAGCCCCAGCGGCAGCTCGTTTTGTAGCACCAGCCCCCAGCTCGACCCGGCCGGCCTGAAGGACAACGGCGGCCCGACGCAGACGATCGCGCTATCGCCCGGCAGCCCGGCGATCAACGCGGGCGATCCGGACGTGTGCGCCAATCCGCCGGTGAGCGGCGTCGACCAGCGCGGCTACGTGCGGCCCGGCACGGGCTCCGCCAACTGCTCCATCGGTGCGTTTGAGTACAACTCACCCGGCCCGCCGGTCAGTTGCGTCGGCGATTGCGGCAACGACGGCCACGTCACCGTCGACGAACTGGTCAAGGGCGTCAACATCGCGCTGGGCAGTCTCGCCATGAACGAGTGCCCCGCGTTCGATGCGAACAGTGACCACAAGGTCACCGTCGACGAACTCGTCGCCGCGGTGAACGCTGCGCTCAACGGGTGCGGTGGATGAAACGCGTGCGATGGAGCGTCGCCGCCATCGGCGTTTGCCGCCTCATCGCGTCGGTTCGGCCAACGGTCGAAGCGGCGAGAGCAAGAGGTCCCGTTGTAATCTGGGGAACTCGCGGCCTGCTTGCTGCATCACAACTCCAACCACCAGCGTGTCAGATCGAGCTCGATCGCCTCGAACGGCTCCACTCGCACGCGTTCGCTCCCGCTGTGCGTGCTGGCCACGACCCACTGGCCACTTTGAAACCGGTAGACCTCGAGTGTCTTGGCCAGCGGTTCGACCAGCCAGAGAAACCCGACCGACTCGCGCGCGTAGATGCGCATCTTGCGCACGCGATCCGTCCCGGCTGTTGTCGGCGACACGACCTCGCACGCCCAGTCCGGCGCGACGTCGAAGTACGCGACATTCGCCAGCACCGGCATCTTCTCGCGTCGCCAGCCGGCGACATCGGGGACAACCACATCCGGCCCGAGATGCAGCTCGGGCTCGAACAGAATCCACCATCCACCCGGTTGCCCGGGTCCGTTGGGCGGCCGGTCAAACGGTCCCCAGAGATCGCTCCCAATACCGGAAGCCGCGCGCGCGTGTGGCGAGGCCGGCCGCGGAGACGCGTACAGCTCGCCGTCGATGATCTCGGCGACCATGTTTTCAGGAACCTCGAGCAGGTCTTCGTAGGTCGCGCGACGACCGGCCGGTTTCATACGTGGACGTGTAGCACGGCCGGTGACGCCCCTCCAACGCGATCACGGTTGAGCACAACAGGGCTGCGCCCAAAGGAAGGGAGGCCAGCATGACACATTCAAAGGGTCCGAGACGACAGCGCGGCGCCGGCCTGCACGCCGCCACCGCAGCCGCGCTGCTCATAGCTGTGGGGTGGTTGCGACAGGTGGGCGCCGCCGAGCCTGAGTCGGGCTGCGCCGACAGGCAACGAGAGGGGTTCGTGGATGTCTCGTCGTTCCCAGCGATTGCCGGGTGCAGCGGGGGCTGGAGCATCCCGGGGATCCACACGGAGAATCCCGGCATCGCTCCGCCGTGCGGCGTGGCGACGTTCGACACGACCACCCCTGCGTGCGGGCGCGCGGCAGGTGATGACAGCGCCAACCCGAGCGGTACCGGCTGCAATGTCGCCGACCTCTGCGAGGTGGGGTGGCACGTGTGCGAGAGCGCCGCAGACGCGGCCGCCCATTCGCCGAGCGGCTGCGCCGGGGCGACCCGGCCCGACGATCCACTCCTGCTGTTTCTCAGCCGGCAGTCCGGTACGGGCTGCGGCGTTTGCTCGACCGGCACGGCGACCGGGCCGCAATGTGACGTCGGATGCGCGACCGGGTGTCAGCAGACTGCGCGGTCAGCGAACGACATCTTCGGCTGCGGCAACTTCGGTCTGACGAACGCAGATTTCGTATTTCAGGACTGTGGTCCATTCAACCGTTTCCTCTACAGCCCGCTTTGCGACGGGTCGCCGTGGACGTGCCCGGACCAAGCCTGCGAGGCGTTCGAAGTGACGAAGCGAGGGCCCAGTCGCGGGGGCGTCCTGTGCTGCCGCGACCTGATCGATTGCGGGGACGGCGTCCTCTCCGCGGGCGAGCAGTGCGACGACGGCAACACGATCTCGTGTGACGGCTGCTCATCAGCCTGCCAGACGGAGCTGCCTCCCGCCTGCGGCGACGGCACGCTGGGCAACGGCTGCGACCAGAGCGAGGAATGCGACGACGGGAATACGCTCTCCGGAGACGGCTGCAGCGCCACATGCAAGCGGGAGTTCTGCGGCGACGGCATCGTCACCCCGCCGGAGCAATGCGACGACGGCAACCGGATCGACGGCGACGGGTGCGATTCGAACTGCCGGCCGACCGGTTGCGGCAACGGCATCGTCACCCCGCCCGAACAGTGTGACGACGGTAACGATGACCCAAACGACGGCTGCACCACGGCGTGCACGCGCTGCGGTAACGGCACCGTCACCACGCCCGAACAGTGTGACGACGGTAACCTCGACGCCTGCGACGGTTGCGGACGGGACTGCCGGTTCGAGACTAACGTCTGCGGCGACGGCGTGCACGACCCGCAGTGCGAGGAGTGCGACGACGGTAACCACGTCAACGAGGACGCCTGCCGCAACGACTGCCGCTTCAACGTCTGCGGCGACGGCTTTCGTAACCCCGCGACGGAGGAGTGCGACAACCGGGACGGCGGCAACCGCTGCAGCTCCTACTGCACCATTTGCGGCAACGGCATCGTCGGCCTCGGCGAGGAATGTGACGACCGCAATCAAGTCAACGAGGACGCCTGCCGCAACGACTGCCAGTTCAACGTCTGCGGCGACGGCCTTCGCAACCCCGCCACCGAGGAGTGCGACGACGGCAATCGCGCCGACTTCGACGGTTGCACCAACGACTGCACCATCTGCGGCAACGGCATCCTGACGCCACCGGAACAATGCGATGACGGAAACCGCCTTAACGAGGACGCGTGTCGCGACAATTGCCTCCTCAACGTCTGCGGCGACGGTTTTCGCAACCCGGCCGCAGAGCAGTGCGACGACGGCAACCGCTATGACTACGATGGTTGCACGAACGCCTGCACGGTCTGTGGCAACGGCGTCGTGACGCCGCCCGAGCAATGCGACGACGGCAACCGCGTCAACGAGGATGCCTGCCGCAACGACTGCCACCCTAATGTGTGTGGCGACGGCTCTCACAACCCGGCCACCGAACAGTGCGACGACGGCAATTCACGCGACGGCGACGGCTGCGATTCGAACTGCACGCCGACCGCCTGTGGCAACGGCATCGTCAGCCGTGGCGAGGAATGCGACGACGGCAACCTAATCGACGGCGATGGCTGCGACTCCAACTGCACCCCGACCGGCTGCGGCAATGGCGTCGTTACGGCCGGCGAGGAATGCGACGACGGCAACGGCAACCCGTTCGACGGCTGCACACGACAGTGCGTGCGCTGCGGCAACGGGATCGTCACGCCACCCGAGCAGTGCGACGGTGACACCACTGATCCGAACGAAAGCTGCACAAGTGCCTGTACGATCTGCGGCGACGGTATTGTCGCTGAGCCGGAGCAATGCGACGACGGCAACCTGATCGACGGTGACGGCTGTTCGCCGTCGTGCACCGTGCCCGGCTGCGGCAACGCGATTCTGGAAGGCGACGAGGAGTGTGACGACGGCGGCGTGTGCGTGGGCGGAACGGACGAAGGCACGTATTGCACGGGGCCAGCCGAATGCTCGAGCGGCGAATGCCGTGCGGTCGGCGGTGACGGCTGCGCGTCAAACTGCACGCTAGAGGCGGCGCATGTCCTGACGCTCAATTCCGCACTCAGCTCGATGCATATCGAAACCGGAGTCCTGCAAATTCCGCTCGTGCTCAGCGGGCAGGTCACGTTGCGCCTGGGCAAGCCGCGCACGAGCACTGGCAGTGACGAGACCCCGATCAGCGTGCGCGCGAGCGATGTTCGGATCGCGCCGGCGCAAATCGGGGGATTCGGCTGTCTGTGCCTGGTAGGGGAAGCAACGGCCGCGCTCGGACCCGGTAACGCCGGGGCCGGTGCCGTGTCGTGCGGCGGACCGCTGCAGGGCATCGATATCACGTCGCGCATCGACCACGACACTCGCGACGTAGATCCAAACTGCGCGGCCGGCACGCGCGAGACCTCCGACTGGGGTGAATGCATCGACGCCGTCTGCGCGGGTAGCAGCAACTCTGGGGACCCGTGCCGCGGTCCTTTCGACTGCCAACATCTTCACGACACCTGTGTCGGGTCACAAATCACAACCGGTTCTTTAGGGCCGCCGGGGTCGGCGCTGCTGGAGCTGCACCTCACAACACGCCAACTCGCCGGGAATTGTCTCCAACCCAACACCAACCCCATGATCTGCATTGGCGGAGCGAACTCGGGCAGTTCCTGCGACGGCCATTGTCCCGGCGGCACTTGTGTTCCGGCAAAAGGGCCCGATGGTGTTCCGTGCACTGACGACGATCCCTTCCCCGGCGGCGCGTTTGGACAGGGCGGTTTTGGAGGAGGGTACATCACCTTACTGCCCATCGAGGTTCAGACCCGATTCACGACCGGGGTGACGACGGCCGAGATACTGGATGTCAACGCGGAACTCGGCGCTCGGCTCGGTGCCGGTGAGGACTGTGGTGGCGGGCCCTGCGACACCGTCGTATCAGGTACGCCCTTCGAGTGCGTCGGAAATCAGCCGAGCGCGAATCTCTCCGCCGTCGCGTTTGCAGCAGCGTTCCCGAGTCTCGACCTCGAAGGCATCGGGGATTCCGTCACCACGTTGGTGCTCGCGGCCGGACCCAGCCCAACGCCGAGCGCAACTCCCTCATCCATACCGACAGCCACACCAATCTCAACGCTCACGCGGACCGCCACCGCAGCACCAACGCAGACGCCTACCGCGACGACTGAGTCCGGTAGCGGTGGCGGCTGCACGGTGACGACAAATCAGGGAAGCGGCGGCGCCGCGCTGTTGTGGTTCTCCCTTGTGCTGTTGATGGTCAGGCGCAGTCGACGGCGAGAGTCGTTACGGCTCCAGCCACCAACGGGTGATGTCGAGTTCGATCGCGTCGAACGGCTCCGCGCACTCGTTCGTTCCCGCTGTGCGTGCTGGCAACGATTGGTAGAGCCCGCTCTTCACCTGCCCGTTGAGCAACTTTTGGAGCTGAGGCGTGAGAGACACGTCCATGTCGGCACCCTACGACCGTTTCCGAATCTAGCAATTCCCAGGTTGGCGGTCGACGTCAGCGGCGGCCGTGCCCGGCGGATGGAAGGCGACTGCCATGGCGCACTCAGCGGCCGCGTGCTCACTCAAATGAAGAACTTCGCACGACGTGACTCTTCTTGAGAGAGAGCGTCTGGCTCGGCCGGTGCCAGAAAAAGGGAGCGAGCATGACGCGTTCAAGAGATTCGAGAGGACTGCGATGGGCGGCGTTGTCGGCGCGTACCGCGCTCCTGTATACGGTGAGTCTCGTCGTCGGCGCGCGCCCGGCACAGGCCGGCATCAACGCCTGGACGAGCCACAGACCGGAGAGTGGAATGGTCCAGGCGCTCGGGTTCGATCCGATCGAGCCCCATTGGGTCGACGCCGCAACGAACGAGGGCGGCGTGTTCGCCATCGAACAGATGAGCGCGTGCGTCGGCGACTGCGATGACAAGGGTACCGTCACCGTCGATGAACTGGTCAAGGGCGTCAACATCGCACTCGGTACCGCCACGCTCGATGACTGCGACGCGTTCGATTCGAGCAACGATGGCACGGTGACTGTCGACGAACTCGTCACCGCGGTCAACGCTGCGCTCAACGGGTGCGGTGGCCCTGGCGTATGGTACGTCGACGAGCGCGCACCCTCCGGGGCCGATGGTCGCTCGTGGACCTCTGCGTTCCGTTTCGTCGCGGACGCCCTCGCCGCCGCGCATGCGGGCGACACCATTCGTGTCGCGCAGGGAATCTACCGGCCGGATTGCAGCGCGACGAATCCAGGCGGCAACGGCGACCGCCGCGCCACCTTCCACCTGCGCAACGGGGTCGAGCTTCGTGGAGGCTACGCGGGGCTCGGTGCCGCGGAGCCGGATGCAATCGATCTCGCGTTGCACCCCAGCACACTCAGCGGCGATCTCGCGGGCGACGACGGGGTCGATTTCGAAAGCAACGGCGAGAACAGTCTGCACGTTGTGACCGGCAGTGGGACCACCAGCTCCGCGATCATCGATGGGTTTACGATCTCGGGTGGCAACGCAAGCGGCCCAGCGGGCTACCCTGACGCGGACCAGATCGGCGGCGGGATGCTCAACTGGCACGACGGGAGCCCGACCGTCGT